>DASYRS010000576.1:0-3272 GCA_036004205.1 Dongiaceae bacterium | reverse complement strand
GGAAACGGGCAGCCGCTGTTTCGGCAGAGGACGATCCGGAAAGTGGTTAGTCCCACTTCCAAATCGGCTTGCCGAAATTGATATCGTCGGAGTCGGTCAGGGCACCCGTGGCCGCGCCGGCCGCGCCGCCCACCAGGGCGCCGGCCACCGGATGGCCAACCAACGCGCCGCCCAATGCGCCGGCGCCGGCACCAAGGCCCGCGCCGGTCAGAGCGCGATCGCCCTGCGTGTGACCGCAGGCCGACAGCCCGATCCCGATCGCAAGCACGGACGTAAGCGTCATTATCTTCATCGCGCCCATCTGAACTCTCCTCATCGCAGTTCCTGTGTCGCGTGTGCCTCAAGAACACGCCGGCCCAATCTTGGTTCCGGCGCCCGCGATGGGAAGCCACGAGTTCGTGAATCCACTCCGTCTCCAAGCCACTATGGCGTTGAAACTAGGCGCTTCATTGCAAATTCAAGACTCGAATCAACTCGCCGTGAGCGCGCATCGCGGGCCGACAATCGGCCGCATTGTGGCGGGATTGTGGCCGCGCCATTCATCGCGCGTTCACTGGGCGCGTTCATTGGCGTGCGATTCCACGCATCTCTATCCGCGACTCGCGCGCTTGCCGGTGCGCCGGCGCGCATTCTCCAGCTCGGCGCCCTCATCGCTGTCCAAGGCCTGCGCCGCGCGGCGTGCGCCGCTATCGACCGCGCCCGACTTCGCGAAGGTATGCTGCGCCGATTGATAGTCGCGCGCCGACAAGGCATCGCCTTCGCCGCGCAATTCGAAACGCTCGGCGGCGAACGTCCAGTTCGCGAGCTTCTTCAGGAAAGCGTCGATGAATTTCGGCCGCTCGTTCCGATAGTCGAGATAATAGGCGTGCTCCCACACATCGCACGTCAACAGCGCCTGCTGGCCGTGCAGCATCGGCAGCTCGGCGTTGCCGGTGGTGACGATCTTGAGAATGTTGCCGTCGAGGACGAGCCAGGCCCATCCGCTGCCGAACTGCTTGGCGGCCGCTTCGGCGAATTCCTTCTGCAAGGAAGCGAGGCCGCCGAAATCCTTTTCGATCTGGCGCTTCAGATCGCCGCTCGGTCCCTCGCCGCCATCGGGCGTCAGGCATTGCCAGAAGAAGGTGTGATTCCAATGTTGCGCGCCGTTGTTGAAGACCTCGGGGTCCTTGCGCCAGCTCTTCTGGATGATCTCGCCCAGCGAGAGCTCGGCGTAGGGCGTTCCTTCGATCGCCTTGTTGAGCTTGTCCACATAGGCCTTGTGGTGCTTGTCATGATGGAATTTGAGCGTGTCCGCCGACATGTGGGGACTGAGTGCGTCGTAATCGTAGGGCAGTTTTGGAAGCGTAAAAGCCATGGCATGTCACCGCTAATTCGGGTTTGAAAAATGGTTTTCGAGGATCCGGACCGCCATGCGCACCGTCGTGCGCCCGGCGCTCAAACGTAAACAGGCCGCCGCAAAACCCGTTCCCAATGTGGGACTCGGCCCGGAACCAGGACAGACGCCAGGAGTTTAGTCGTTACAACCCGGGCGAACGCCGCGGGAAGAAGCCTGCCATCGTCCAGAGGGATTCCGATGTCCAGTGAATCTTTGCACGAGCCTGCTGAAAAGCTATCCCCCGCGACAATTGACCGCCACCGCGCGACCATCTCCCTGATGGAAGAGCTGGAGGCGATCGACTGGTACGATCAGCGCATCGACGCGGCCACCGACGAAGTCCTGAAGGAGGTCCTGCGCCACAATCGCGACGAGGAGAAGGAGCATGCGGCCATGGTCCTCGAGTGGCTGCGCCGGCAGGATTCCGCGTTCGACCGGCAGCTCCGCACCTACCTGTTCAAGGAGGGCGACATCATCGCGGTCGAGGCCGAAGCGGAGGGCGGCGCCGAGCAAGCGGATTCCGGCGATGGAAGCCTCGGGATCGGCGACCTTCGCAAGGATGAGGTGGGGCCATGAATCATCTGCTGCGCGACCTTGCTCCCCTCACGGAAGGCGAGTGGAAAGCGATCGACGACGAAGCCAGGCAGACGCTGAAGATGAATCTGGCGGCGCGGCGGCTGGTGGATTTCTCCGGCCCGCATGGCTGGCAGACCTCCAGCATCAATCTCGGCCGGGTCGACCGGACCGATGGCGAACTGCGCCCCGGGGTCGAGGCGCGGCGACGGCGGGTTCAGACGCTGATCGAGTTGCGCGCGCCGTTCGAGCTTTCCCGCAAGGAGCTGGACATCATCGCCCGCGGCGGGCGCGATCCCGACCTGCGGCCGGTGACCGAGGCTGCCCGCGCCATCGCGATCGCGGAGAACCAGGCGGTCTTCAACGGCTTCGAGGCCGGCCACATCACCGGCATTTTCGATCTGGTCGAGGAGAGCGCGCTCGGCCTCACCGACGACTATGTGCGCTACCCCGAGGTGGTGGCCGAGGCGCTGGGCAAGCTGCGCAACCTCGGCGTCGCCGGGCCTTACGGCATCGCCCTTGGTCCGCGCTGTTACGTCGGCCTTACCGAAACCACGACCGGCGGCGGCTATCGGGTCTATGACCATGTCAAACGGTTGCTCAACGGACCGGTGGTGTGGACGCCGGGGATCGACGGCGCGATCGTCGTGTCGATGCGCGGCGGCGACTTCGAGCTGACGGTGGGCGAGGACCTTTCCATCGGCTATCTCAGCCACACCGCCGATACCGTGCGGCTGTATCTGCAGGAGAGCCTGACCTTCCGGGTGCTGACCGCGGAGGCGGCGATTCCCCTGCGCTATCGCGAAGGCAACGCCAAGCTTGCGCCGCCGGCCCGCGCCGGATCCAAGGGACGCAAGCGCGCGTAGATGGCGCGCTTCGTAGGGAACTCCCGCTGGCGGCATCCGTTCATCTAGCAAGCCGCACCGGATCCGCCTCGCGGGGCAGATGCAGTGCGGGATCCGGGACGGAGGTCCATCATGTTGTATTGGGCGCTGATCTTCCTGGTCGTCGCCATCGTTGCCGGCATTTTCGGGTTCGGCGGCATCGCGGCGACCGCCTCCAGCATCGCGCAGGTGTTGTTCTTCATCTTCCTGGTGCTGTTCATCATCAGCCTGTTCTTCGGCTGGCGCGGCGGGGCATTCGGGCCTTAGCCGTCGATCTTGACAAGAGTTCGAATGGCGGCGGGATTCGCCAGCATATTCCGCCGCCGGCCCGTGGCGGACACGCTCATTTAAGCGTTTGCGCAGCAGCAGGTCCCTCCCCCTAAGGCTGCCGCGCGGTCACCGGAGAGTATCGGTGACGACGTTTGCCACGGGCCATCCTC
>DASYRS010000575.1:0-7981 GCA_036004205.1 Dongiaceae bacterium | reverse complement strand
CTGGTGATCGCGGCGATCGACGGCACCACTCTGTCGGCGATCCTGCAGCAGGCGCATGACAGCGGGGTCAAGGTCATCGCCTATGACCGCCTGATCCGCGATTCCGGCAACGTCGACTACTACGCGACCTTCGACAATTTCCAGGTCGGCGTGATCCAGGCCTCGTCCATCGTCGACGGCCTCGGCCTCAAGAACGGCAAGGGTCCGTTCAATATCGAGCTGTTCGGCGGCTCGCCCGACGACAACAACGCCTTCTTCTTCTATGACGGCGCCATGTCGGTGCTGCAGCCCTACATCGACAGCAAGAAGCTGGTGGTGCAGAGCGGCCAGATGGGCATGGACAAGGTCGGCACCCTGCGCTGGGACGGCGCGGTGGCGCAGGCCCGCATGGACAACCTCTTGAGCGCTTATTACGGCGACAAGCGGGTCGATGCGGTGCTCTCGCCCTATGACGGCCTCTCCATCGGCATCCTGTCGTCGCTGAAGGGCGTCGGCTATGGCGGCGCCGATCAACCGATGCCGATCGTGACCGGCCAGGACGCCGAAGTACCCTCGATCAAGTCGATGATCGCGGGCGAGCAATATTCGACCGTGTTCAAGGACACGCGCGAACTCGCCAAGGTCACCGCCAAGATGGTCGATGCCCTGCTGGCCGGCAAGGAAGTGCCGGTGAACGATACCAAGACCTACAATAACGGGGTCAAGGTCGTTCCCTCCTACCTGTTGAAGCCGGTCAGCGTCGGCCGCGACAACTGGAAGGAAATCCTGATCGGCAGCGGCTACTACAAGGAAGAGCAGATCACGCAGTAAACACCCGCGACTGATTGGCCCCGCCGACGGCGGCGGGGCCAATCCTTGCACGGACGCGACCGACCGGCACGGATGGCCGGCTTTTTTGTTTTCGCCGAGCTTTGCTGTTTTCACGGCGGGGGCGACGGGAGCAAGATAGGGCGAAATTCGGAGGTTCCCTTTTGACCCTGGCTATGATGCAGGACGCACCCGCAGGCGCGGGGAGCGAAACGATCCTGGAGATGCGCGGCATCACCAAGACCTTTCCGGGCGTGAACGCGCTGGACAATGTCAACCTCGCGGTGCGCGCGGGCGAGATCCACGCCGTGGTGGGCGAGAACGGCGCCGGCAAATCCACCCTCATGAAGGTGCTGAGCGGCGTCTACCCGCACGGCGATTATTCCGGCGAGATCTATTTCCAGGGCAAGGAATGCAAGTTCGGCGACATCGCGGACAGCGAGAAGGCCGGCATCGTCATCATCCACCAGGAACTGGCGCTGGTGCCGCTGCTCTCGATCGCGGAGAACATCTTTCTCGGCAACGAGCCGGCGAAGAACGGCATCATCGATTGGCACGCCTCGTTCGCCAAGACAGGCGCGCTCTTGAAAAAGGTGGGGCTCAAGGAATCGCCCAACACCCTCATCACCGATCTCGGCGTCGGCAAGCAGCAACTGGTGGAGATCGCCAAGGCCCTGTCCAAGGAAGTGAAGCTGCTGATCCTGGACGAGCCGACCGCCAGCCTCAACGAGAGCGACAGCGATGCGCTGCTGGCGCTGTTGAAGGAGTTCCGCGCCCACGGCATTTCCGCGATCCTCATCTCGCACAAGCTGAACGAGGTGCTGAAGGTCGCCGATTCCATCACCATCCTGCGCGACGGCGCGACGGTCGACAAACTCGACTGCCACGTGCAGAAGGTGGACGAGAACCGCATCATCCGGAGCATGGTCGGGCGCGAGCTTGCGGACCGCTACCCGAAGCGCACGCCCCGTATCGGCGAGCCGATCTTCGAAGTGAAGAACTGGGTCGTCTATCACAAGGAACATGCCGACCGGCAGATGATCAAAGGCATCGACCTCAACGTCCGCAAGGGCGAGATCGTCGGCATCGCCGGCCTGATGGGCTCCGGCCGGACCGAGCTGGCGATGAGCATCTTCGGGCGGTCCTACGGCCAGAAGATCAGCGGCCAGGTGCTGCTGCACGGCAAGGAGATCGACGTCTCCACCATCGACAAGGCGATGAAGGCGGGCGTGGCCTATGTCACGGAGGACCGCAAGAATTACGGCCTGGTGCTGATCGACGACATCAAGCACAACGTCACGCTCGCGAACCTGCCCGGCGTGTCGCGCAACGGCGTGATCGACGACGGCAGGGAGCAGACGGTCGCCCACAAATACCGCCGCGATCTCAACATCCGCTGCTCCAGCGTGTTCCAGCAGGCGGTGAACTTGAGCGGCGGCAACCAGCAGAAGGTGGTGCTCAGCAAATGGCTGTTCACCGGTCCGGAGATCCTGATCCTGGACGAGCCCACCCGCGGCATCGATGTCGGCGCCAAGTACGAGATCTACACCATCATCGCGCGCCTGGCGGAGGAGGGGAAAGGCATCGTCGTCATCTCCTCCGAGATGCCGGAATTGCTCGGCATCAGCGACCGGATCTATGTGATGAACGAAGGGCGGATGGTCGGCGAGATGCCGACCAGGGAAGCCAGCCAGGAAAAGATCATGCACGCGATCATGAAGTCCTGGGACAGATGAGATTGCAGGAAAAGTAAGATGGCACAGCAGACCTTAGCATCGGAAGAATCGGTTCAGCACCGCAGCCTCGCCAGCTTCGTCAAGAGCAACATCCGCGAATACGGCATGCTGCTGTCGCTGATCCTGATCATGGCGTTCTTCCAGTTCATGACCAGCGGCACGCTGCTGAGGCCGCTCAACCTCACCAACCTCATCCTGCAGAATTCCTACATCGTCATCATGGCCCTCGGCATGATGCTGATCATCGTCGCCGGGCACATCGATCTGTCGGTCGGTTCGGTCTCCGGCTTCATCGGCGCGGTCGCCGCCGTGCTGATCGTGCAGTTCCACATCGACTGGATCCTGGTCACCATCTTCTGCCTGGCGCTGGGTGCCGGCATCGGCGCGGTGCAGGGCTATTTCGTCGCCTTCTGGAAGATACCGGCCTTCATCGTCACCCTCGCCGGCATGCTCGTGTTCAAGGGCCTGGCGCTCTATATCCTGAAGGGCCAGTCGGTCGGGCCATTTCCGGTGCCGTTCCAGCGCATGAGCTCCGGCTTCCTGCCGGATCTTCTGCCGGCGATGTTCGGCCCCTTCAACGTCACGTCGTTCGTGATCGGCGTCGCGGTCACCGCCCTCGTCATCTATTTCAACGTGAAGGAGCGGCGGGGCCAGCAGGAGCATGGGCTGGTCGAAGAGCCGTTCGTGTTCTTCCTCGGCCGCAACATCCTGGTGGCGGCGGGCTTCCTGCTGTTCTCGTACCTGATGGCGTCCTACAAGGGGCTGCCGAACGTGCTCATCGTCATGTTCGCGCTGATCGTGCTCTATGCGTTCGTGACCTCCAGCATGACCATCGGCCGGCGCATCTATGCCCTCGGCGGCAACGAGAAGGCCGCGCGCCTGTCGGGCATCAAGACCCATCGGCTGACGTTCTACACCTTCACCAATATGGGGCTGCTGGCGGGCCTTGCCGGCCTCATCTTCGCCGCGCGGCTCAATACCGCGACGCCGAAGGCGGGCCTCGGCTTCGAGCTCGACGTGATCGCCGCCTGCTTCATCGGCGGCGCGTCGGCCTCGGGCGGCGTCGGTAAGGTGGTGGGCGCGGTGATCGGCGCCTTCGTGATGGGCGTGATGAACAACGGCATGTCGATCCTCGGCGTCGGGATCGATCTGCAGCAGGTGATCAAAGGCCTGGTGCTGCTGGCCGCCGTGTTCCTGGATGTCTACTACAAGAACAAGGCTTAACTGGCCGACCGCAATTCCGTGATCGGGCAGGTGTAGTTGAGGCCATTGACGGCGACCAGTGCCATCAGCGGCCCGCGGACGCTGCCGGCGCCGAAGCACAGGATGGTGCCGATCTTGCCGTCGCGGAACCGCACCTTGTCGCCGACGCGGAAATCCTCGATCTCGATCGGACCGGTTTTCGGTACCCAGGGATGAAGCAGGCTGCGCTCGCCCATCATGCGCGCCGCGCGCGCCCGTGCCAGATCGAACACCATTGCCGTCATGGGATAAGACCTCCCAGCTCGCCATCGCAAGGGAAACGCCGAAGGCCCGCCCTTGGTTCCGATTCGGGTTACCGCTGGCCGGGCAAGGCGATCGGCAGCCCGGGGGCGTTCGCGCCGAACGCGTCGATTTGAAGCGCGGCCTTCTTGGTATTGCCGGGGATGGCGAAGGAAACCTTGCCTTCCTTGGCCGCGTTGGCATCGACCAGTTCGTTGAGATCGCCGAATGGCGCGACCGGCACATCATCGGCCAGCAGCCGGAAATTCGCGTTCCAGAAATTGGCCGGATAATTGGTCTGATTCTGCATCCGGATCGTGAAGGTGAGGGCCAGCTGATCGACCTCGTGGCGGTCGAGCTCGATCTTAAGAATAGTGTAGGTCCGGTCCTCCGATTTCACCACCTGGCCCGCCGGCAGCGCGACCGGAAAGGTTCCGCCGGACGGCGCCGTCGGAGCATCGGGCAGCGCGGCCGCGTCGCCAAAGGTAATCGCCCGCTTCGGGACCTGGCCCGCCGACAAATAGAGGCTGAGCCCGACCAGCACGATTCCCAGCAGGCCGGCGAACAGCCGGCCCTTGGGGCCGGCATCCAGCCGATCGGTCACGCGCCGGAAAACGGCGACCGCCAGGAACGCCAGGCCCGCCACCAGCAGGACGGCATTGACCGGCGCGGCGAGCAGCGCCTTGACCACGTCTCCCACGGCATCCCCTCATGACGCTCGAAAACCGAACGACCCTAACAGGGCCGGCGCGGCCCGCGCTAGATCGTCACGGCGCGCGGTCAGCCTGTCGTCATGTTGTCCCTGTTATCGGAAGGGTCAACCCGACAAAAGGATCGCACAAGATGACGTCGATTGCTCACATACATCCCATGCTGGTGCATTTCCCGATCGTGTTCTTTCTCAGCCTCGCGATCCTGGACGCGATCGCGACTTTGCGCGGCGTTCCGGTGACGGGCCGCGGTGGAATCGGCAATGTGTCGACCGGGCTTGCCGTGCTCGCGGGCCTGTTCGCCATCGCGACCTACATTTTCGGCGACATGGCGCTGGAATTCGCCGAGGCTGGCGGGTTTCACAATGATGTGGCGGAAATCCACGAGCATCTTGGCATGGCGACGGCGGCCGCACTCGCGGTCTGGGCCATCATCCGGGTCGTGGCCTGGTGGCGCAACGCCAACCTGCGCGGCGGTGGCGCGGCCTTGTTGACCCTGGTGGAACTGGCGGGCGCGGCGACCGTGCTCGCGACCGCCTATTACGGCGGCCAGCTGGTCTACAATCTCGGCGTCAACGTGGCGACGGCGGGGTGATCGCCCTCAATGCACCGCCGCGTACATGATCTTTTCCTCGGTCGCGTCCTGGGGCGACAGCTCTTCGACGATGCGGCCCTGGCGGCAGACCAGGATGCGGTCACTGAGATTCATGATCTCCGGCAGATAGGATGAGATCACAACGACCGCGAGGCCTTCGTCGGCCAGGCGGTTGATGATCTGGTGGATCTCCGCGATCGCGCCGACATCGACGCCGCGCGTCGGCTCGTCGAAGATGACCACGCGCGGCTTCTGCACCAGGCTCTTGCCGATCACCACCTTCTGCTGGTTGCCGCCCGACAGCTCGATCACCCGCGCATTGTCGTTGATCGCACGTACGTTCAGCGTCTTGCTCCAATGCTGGGAAAGCTCGCGCATCTCGCGCATGCTCACGTACGGCAAGCGCTCGAGGCCGGCGGCCAGCAGGCCGGAATAGAGATTCTCCGCGATCGACATGGTCTCGAAGAATCCCTCGGCCTTGCGGTCCTCGGTGACGTAGAGGATGCCGTCCTTGACCGCGCTCGCCGGCACGTAATAGCGCACGGGGCGTCCATCCAGCTCGACATCGCCGCCGCGCAGGAAGTTGCGCTTGTAGATTCCGGACACGACCTTGAAGGTCTCCGTGCGGCCGGAGCCGATCAGGCCGAACACGCCGGTGATCTGCCCCTCGTAGATCGAGAAGGAATTGTTGCGCACGATGTTGCTCATGGAGATGTCCTGCACCGACAGCACCTTGGCGCCGGCCTTGCGCACATCGCTGGCGCCGCGCCGGTTGCGGTAGAGCTCGCCCGACAAGGTGCGGCCCACCATGTGGCGGATCACGGTGTCGCGGTCGAAACTGGCGGTCGGGCCGGACTGCACCTTCTCCCCGTCGCGCAGGATGGTGATGCGGTCGGAATGGGCGAGCGCCTCCTCCAGCGCGTGGGTGATGAAGATGATGGAAACCCCGCGCTGCTTCAGCCGCCGCATCAGCGCGAAGAAATGCCGTTTCTCCTCCGGCGTCAAGGTCGCGGTCGGCTCATCGAAGATGATGATTTCGGCCTTGTGCTGGACGGCGCGGGCGATCTCCACCATCTGGCGCTTGGCGGCGCCAAGGGTCGCGACAATGGCGGTGGGATCGACGGTGAAATTCAACGACTGCAGGAATTGCTGGGCGGCGATGTAGATGCCGCGCAGCCGGTTCAGGAATTTCTCGTCGCCCAGGTAGAGGTTCTGCGCCACCGTCATGGAGGGCACCAGGCTGGTCTCCTGGAACACCATTGCGATGCCGGCCTTCAGCGCTTCGGACGGCGAGGCGAAGCTCACCTCCTTGCCGCGATAGAGCATTTTGCCGCTGCTGGTGGCGATCGCGCCGGCCATGATCTTGGTCAGGGTCGATTTGCCGGCGCCATTCTCGCCGACCAAGGAATGGATCTCGCCCGCCTTCAGGTCGAAATCGATATCCTTGATCGCCGGTACGCCGCGATAGGCCTTGGTCAGCTTCCGCACTTCGAGGATGATGGTCTCGCTCATGCTTCGCTCCCCGCACGCCAATCGATTTCCAGCAGCGCATTGCCGCCTTTCGAGGCCGCCAGCACGCGGCCGTTCGCCTCGACCACGCTGGTGATGCCGTGGCGCTTGCCGTTGGCGCGGCTGTGGAAGCCGGCGACCGGGCGCAGGTCGGCATCGAGCCGCACCACCAGGCCATAGGAGCGCGAGGGCGACCAGGGCTTGTGCGTCCCCATGGTCTTGACCCCGCCGCTTTGCAGCGGCTCCAGGAAGCTTTCGCCGGAGCTGAGCGCCGGCGCGATCCAGTGCGGCCGCGCAATCTCCTGCATCATCGCGGTCCGGTAATCGTCCTCCAGCAACACGAACTCGATCAACCGGTTGCGCGGCGCGAACAGGGCCAGCCACGCCCCGCCGTCCGATGCTGGTGCGAGCCTTGCCGGATAGCCGGGAAGCTTGGTGAGGATGGGCTGCGGCGCGCCACCGCCCTGCGGGACCGCGATCAGCCGATGGCGCCAACTCTCCGCCACCACGATGCGCTGCTGTTGGATGAGGATGCCGTAGGGAAAGGCGAGCTCGCCCGCCAGGCGTTGCGTCGCCAGCTTCGCCAGATCGACCCGCCACAGCGATCCCCTGGCGTTCCTTTCCATGAGGTCGACCGCCCAGTCCGACGCCCGGTGGCGCGAGGAGCCTTGGGTGATCAACAGGCTGTCCGGACCGTCGAACGCCATGGCGGTCGGGCAGGCGAGGTTGTTGAACAGTGCGGGCGCCAAGCTTTTCCCCGCGTGCGGGCCGCCTTGGATGACGATGGTCCCGTCGTCGCCGGCGAAGGCGAGGGCGCGGCCGGGTCCGGCCGCGATGGCGGTCACGGTCGCCGGACATTGCGTGACGCGGACCGGCGCATCCGCGCCCGGCGGCAGCGCCAGGATGTCGCCGCCGCTGGAGAACAGGAACTCGCCGCCGTCGGACGCGAGATTGTCCGGCGCCTCGACCTCCAGCGCCACGTCCGCTTCATCCAGCGCGGTGTTGGGTCGGAACGCGCCATCCATCGGCGGAATGGTGACCGCCTTGCCGCGGAACAGGTCGAGGAGGGGATCGAAGATCATGCAGCCACCCTTTCGCGGTGAGCCCCTTCCCCCCTTGTGGGGGAAGGTTGGGATGGGGGG
>DASYRS010000574.1:0-8685 GCA_036004205.1 Dongiaceae bacterium | reverse complement strand
GCCAGCAATTCCTGCAAGGGCCAGAACGCCTGCAAGGGCCAGGGCTGGGTCGAGCAGTCCAGCGCGGAAGCCTGCACTGCAGCCGGCGGCACCGTGATCAACGGCTAACCGACTTCTGCTAGGATCGACGGGCGCCGGCTGGAAGCGGCCGGCGCCCGTTTCTTTCTCTCTGTCCTCAGGCGTCGCGGCATGACAGAGCGCGCGGTTACGTCTCTTGGTTTCGGCCTCGGTCTTCGGCCCCAGCATTATCCGGCGATCCTGGATGGCAAGCCGGACATCGACTGGTTCGAGATCCTGTCCGAGAACTACATGGTGGATGGCGGACGGCCGCTCGCCAAGCTGATGGCTATACGCGAACGCTATCCGATGGTGATGCACGGCGTGTCGCTGTCCATCGGCTCGACCGATCCCATCAACATGGATTACCTCGCGCGCCTGAAGGCCCTCGCCGCGCGCGTCGAGCCCGCGATCGTCTCCGATCATCTGTGCTGGACCGGCATCGCCGGTCTCAACATGCACGATCTGCTGCCCCTGCCGCTGACCGAGGAGGCGCTGACGCATGTGTGCGCGCGGGTCGACCAGGTGCAGTCGTTCCTGGGCCGTCCGATCGCGCTGGAGAACGCCTCGACCTACGTCACCTTCGCCGAGGATGCAATCCCCGAATGGGAGTTCCTGGCGGAGATGGCGCGCCGCACCGGCTGCCGGCTGCTGCTCGACGTCAACAACGTCTATGTCAGCGCCTTCAACCACGATTTCCGCGCGACCGATTACATCGACGCGATCCCGCGCGAGGCGGTCGCCTACATCCACCTCGCCGGGCACGAGCATAACAAGACCTACATCATCGACACCCACGATCATCCAGTCGTCGAGGATGTGTGGCAGCTCTATGCCTACGCCATCCGGCGGCTGGGTCCGGTCGCGACCATGATCGAGCGCGACGACAAGATTCCGCCGCTCGAGGAGCTGACCCATGAGCTGGCCCACGCGCGCAAGGTCGCGAAGGCCGCGCTCAAGCAACCGGCGCAGGTGGCGTGATGGATCTGCCGCGCACGGAACAGGCATTCCAGGATGGCTTGCTCGGCCGCTCGCAGGACATCCTCGCCCGCGTGCGCGGCAATGCGCGCGAGAATGCCGCGACCATGTTCGGCGTCTATCGCAACGCCTATTGGGCGCGCCTCAGCGAATCGCTCGGCACCGACTTCCCCGGCCTCAAAGCCCTGATGGGCGACCAGGCGTTCGATAAGATGGCGCGCGCCTACATCGCCAGGCATCCGTCGCAACATCCCTCGATCCGCTGGGCTGGCCGGCATCTCGCCGATTTCCTGGCGGCCGAAGCGCCGTATCGCGAGGATCCCTGGTTCGCCGACATGGCGCGGTTCGACTGGGCGCTGGCCTTCGCGTTCGATGCGCCGGAAGCGCCGGCGGCGGGTCTTGCCGACCTCGTCGGCGTTCCGCCGGAATTCTGGGGCAGCGTGCGTCTTCAGTTCCATCCGACCCTGGATGCGTTCGAGGTCGTAACGCCGGTCGACGAAACGCGGCCGCGCCTGATGGAGGATGCCGGCATCGTCCTCGACCGCGCGGCGCGTTGCGCGCGCGCGATCATGGCCTGGCGCATCGAATACGATGTGAAGTTCCGCGCCACCGACCCGCTGGAATATGCCGCCTTGCAGGCAATGCGGGACGGCGCCACTTTCGGCGACATGTGCGAGCTGGTGGCGCGTGAGGTCAATGCGGAAACGGCACCGCTGCGCGCCGCGCAGATCCTGCAAGGCTGGCTGGAATGGGGCATTGTCGCGAGGGTCGGACATGATGGGCTGGGCTCCGCCGCGTAGCTTCCCTGCGATCGCATTGGCGGCGCTCCTCGCCGCCCTGTCGCCGCGCGCGTGGGCGGATGACGCGACCTGCGACTATGATGTGACGGTGCTCGACGCTCACGGCGGCAAGCTCGACATCGACGCCGCCTGCGACCCCGCACTCGGAATCACCAAGTTCACGGCCCTCAGCAACCGCGATCATTGGTCGACCGACTCCAAGGGCTACAGCAACGGCAAGGGCCATTTCACCTACGATCTTGGCGCATTCGCCAAGACCGAGGATGACATGGGCTCGGCCATGATCTTCGGAGACGCCGTGCTGGTCACGCCGGGCTTCCTGCTGCCCCTGCCGGACACCGAGCGCGCAGTCATGCTGCGCTTCCGCATCACGTTGCCCGCCGGCGGCAATTGCCTCACCGCGCTGCGCCCGGACAAGGACGGCTATTTCCGGGTGCCGCTGCTGCGGCTCGACGAAGCGGGGCCGCTGATCCTGGGCGACATCGAAGGCACCCCTGTGCCGGGCGACCCGGAACTGACGCTGGCTGTGCCACCCAACGCGACCAAGATCGCGACGACGCAGCTGGCGGCCTGGGTCTCGGCCGTGGCGGAGAGCAATCGCCGGTTCTGGGCGCGCCCGCCCGCGAAGGGCGGCCTGATCCTCCTGATCCCGAGCCCGCGCGGCGGCGTGCCGTTCGGGCGCGTGCTGTCGCTGGGCGGCGCGGTCGTCACCGTGCTGGTGGGCCAGCAGGCGACGACTCAGGACCTTTATGACGATTGGGTGCTGGTGCATGAATTCATCCACCTCGGCTCGCCCTTGATGCGCGATACCGGGGCCTGGCTCAACGAAGGCATCGCGACCTTCTATGAGCCGGTGCTGCGCGCCCGCGCCGGCTGGAAGTCCGAGGACGACGTCTGGCGCGAATGGATTTCCTCGATGACACGCGGCATTCCGGCGATGACCGACATCGGGCTGGAGAATGCCGGACGCGGCGGAATCTATTGGGGCGGCGCCTTGTTCGTGCTGATGGCGGAGATCGAATCCCTGACGGCGAGCGATGGCAAGATCGGGTTCAGCGATTGCCTGCGCACGGTCCTGGCCGAAGGCGGCGACGTGACGGTGAAATGGCCGACCATGAAACTGCTCGACCGCTGCGACGCCCTGCTCGGCAAGAACGTCATCGCGACGCTGGCCAGTCAGCACATCGAAAAAGGCTCCGCTATGGATCTGGACCAGCTCTGGCACCGCCTGGGCGTCTCGATGGTGGAAGGCGGCACCATCCACTACGACGACAAGGCCGAGCTGGCCTGGCTGCGGCCCTTGATCATCTGGGGCGGCACCACGCATCCCGCGCCGATCTCCGCCAGCGGTTTCTTCGGCGGCGGCTGAGATGGACGGAGCCGCGCTGCCAGCCTGTTCGCGTCTGCCGGTCGCGGCGGGCATAGGCCTGCGCGCCGCGCATCACGAGCAGGTCTCCGCCGAGCGGCCCGCCATCGCATGGCTGGAGGTCCATACCGAGAATTTCCTCGGTGGCGGTGCGACGCCGGCGCTGCTCGAATCCCTGCGCGATCGCTATGCCATCAGCCTGCATGGCGTCGGCCTGTCGCTGGGCTCGGCGGAGGGATTGGACGAGGGCCATCTCGCGCGCATCGCGGACCTGGTGAAGCGCCTGGAACCCGCCGCCGTGTCCGATCACGTTTCCTGGAGCGTGACCGGCGGCGTCTATTTCAACGACCTGCTGCCGATCCCCTATGACGAGGAAGCGCTCGGCGTCATCGCGCGCAACGTCATGCGCTTCCAGGAGGCGATCGGCCGGTCGGTGATGGTGGAGAATCCCTCGACCTATCTGTGCCACGCGCAATCCGACCGGGCCGAGCCGCAATTCCTCGCCGAGCTCTGCCAGCGCGGCGGCTGCGGCCTGCTGCTCGACGTCAACAACGTGTTCGTCTCGACGGAGAATCACGGCGACGATGCGCGTGCTTATCTGGCGGCGGTCGCACATCTGCCGATCGGGGAGATCCATCTCTCCGGCCACCATCTGCGCCGGATCGGCAACCGCGCCATCCGCATCGACGATCACGGCTCGCCGGTCTCGGACCCGGTCTGGGCGCTCTACGAGCATGCCCTCGACCTGATCGGCCCGCGCCCGACCCTGGTCGAATGGGACAGCGCCTTGCCGCCGCTGGAAACATTGCTGGTAGAGGCCGGCAAGGCTGCGGCGCGCCTCGCGAGCGTCGCATGAGGCTCGCCGATCTGCAGGCCGCCTATCGCGACTACCTGCTGACCGGCGACAGCGCGCCGCTGGCGCCGGCGATCGTCGCCGATGCGTTCGATGGGGCGGAGCGCCTCGCCATCTATCGCAACAATTTCCTGATCGGCCTCGGCGAGGCGCTGAAGGCCAACTTTCCGGCGACGGTGCAGCTGGTCGGGCAAGAGTTCTTCGAGCAAGCGGGCCGCCGGTTCATCCTCGCCCATCCGCCGAATCGTCCGTGCCTGTTCGAGTATGGCGCGGATTTCCCGGACTATCTGCGCGATCTGCCGCAGCTCTCCGCCCTGCCGTATGTCGCGGAGATGGCGCGCTTCGAGTTCGCGCGCATTGCCGCCTACAACGCGCCTGCCGAGACGTACGTCACGGCGGACGCGCTCGCCGGCCTGTCGCCGGACCGGCTCGAGGCCTTGCCCATCCGTTGCGCGCGGCACGCACGGATTGTCGATGCCGCGGCGCCGGTGCTGGCGCTCTGGACGGCGCATCAGACCGCCGAACCGGATCTTTCGGGCATCGATATGACGCC
Source organism: Dongiaceae bacterium (assembly GCA_036004205.1). Lineage (GTDB taxonomy): Bacteria > Pseudomonadota > Alphaproteobacteria > Dongiales > Dongiaceae > Dongia_A. Next base: position 4,078 of record DASYRS010000574.1, on the reverse strand, counting down.
ACGGCCGCATGCGCTGTTGGCCTGCCGGCCGGACCGCGCCTTGGTGATTCGGGAGCTGGACGCACCCACCGCGCAATTCCTGCTGGCGGCGCGCGATGAAAGCCCCCTCGGCCTCGTCGCCGCCCGCTGCGGCGCCAGGGACGACGCGGCGCTCGGCCGCATCATCGCGCTGGCGCTGGAGCTGCGCCTGCTGGCGCGGCCGGCTCAGGCGAACGCGTGGAAATAGCGATCCGGCAGGTGGTCGGCAACACTGGGCGGCAGCAACTTGTAGAGCCTGCCCAGCAGATCGTTGCGCTTGCTCGGCGATGGCGGTCCACGCAGCAGAGCGGAAAAGATCTCCACGAACGCCAACAGCAAGGGCTTGGGAGTATCCGCGTCTTCCGCGCCGGGCAGCGGATCGAGCTCTGCGGGATTGAACGTACCCCGCCGCTTGCAATGAAGCCGCCGGCCGACATGGGCATAGCGCGCCGCCACCGGCGGAATGCCGGTGACGACGTCTTCGCCATAGACCATGCGGTACGTCACGGCACCGAGATCGCGGTTATAGGCTTGAGCAAAGGTCGCGCCGCCCGTGCGCGGCATGCCATAGGTGTAGATCGCCGTCACCGGCAGCCCCAGCTCCCGCAAGGCGCGCTCCGCCGTCACGGCTGCCAGCGCAGCGCCCAGCGAATGGCCGGTGAGCACGATGGGCTGGCCCGCCGCCGCGGACCGCGAGAGCCTGACGCCGACCTTGCCCCACACCGCCGCCGCGGCATCCTCGAACCCTTGATGCAGATCGGATGGCGAGATCTTGATGTTGAGGTCGGTGACGACGTTGGCGAGCACGGTGGGATCGGTGCCCGTGAAAGCCACGATCAAAGCGCCGTTTCTCTCCCCCATCAGCCCGCGCGTCGCTGACAGCGGCAATGGATCGCTGGCGGCCTGGGCAAAGGTGGTGGTGCGCTCCAGCCCCCAGCGCCCGGCGATCCGGCCGATCTTCTCGTCATCGGACTCGTAGGCAAGCTGGCAGAGCCAGATCATCGCGCGCGCCGTACCGATGTCGAAATCGGCCCGCGCCGCAAAGCCGCCGAACGCGGTAGCGCTGTAATCGTCTTCCGGCAGTTCGACGAATATGCTCATGGCCGCCCCCTCGGTCGCTGGCCACGCAATCCCCGCTAAAGAGTGGGCCTCATCCGCGGCCAAGGCAAGCGCTTCGACGTCATGCCGTGAAGTTGCTCGCGTTCGCCGGGTCACCGACTTGCAGGACGTCCATGGCGTTGACCAGGCTGCCGATATTGACGGTGGCAGCGCCCGCGATCGCGGCCAGCAGGATGACGACGTAGACCTGCCCCAGGATGGCGGTCACCTCGCCGGCCGGCATCGGCGTGTCGTCCTCGGGTCTGCGCCTGGATGATTTGCTCATGTCATGCCTCATGCGTACTGCGCGATGCCGTTGCCGAAGGACCAGTTCTCCTTCTTCACCTCAACGAGGTTGATGAAGACATCCTGCGGCCGCAGGCCCGGCGCTTCCGCGAGGTTGCGCGCGATCAGGCGGTAGAGCGTTTTCTTCTGCTCAACCGTCCGGGTGTCGTTGGCGGCGATCTGGATGATGGTGAGATCGTCGCTGTATTCGATGCCGAGATAGCTGGCGCTGCGCACAATCCCACCGTTCGGTTCGTGTTCGCCCACGAGGTGAAAGAGATCATCCGCCGGAACGTTGAAGGCTTCCTGAAGCGCGGCGTGGATTCCGGCGGAGATCGCCTTGCGGTCCGTGGCCGAGCGGTGACGTGGAACGGAGATGCGAACGAGTGGCATGACTGGAACTCCTTGGTCGTTGACACCCTCAAGATGATGCCTGATGATACTTATGAAAATTTGAAAGTTCTTGATAATTGCTTGAGTAAATACGAATGAATAAGCAGCCAACCCTGGATTTGGATGTGCTCCGGACCTTCGTGACGGGGCACGACCTCGGAACCTTCGCGGCGGCGGCCGAGCGGCTGGGGCGCTCGCAATCGGCGCTGAGCCTGCAGCTTCGCAAGCTGGAGGGCCAGACCGGCGAAACGCTGCTGCGCAAGGATGGCCGCGGCCTCGCCCTGACGCCGGCCGGCGAAATCATGCTGAGCTATGCGCGCCGGCTGATCGAATTGAACGACGAGGCGGTGGCGGCGGTGCGCGGGGTTGCAGTGGAAGGCTGGGTGCGCCTCGGCCTGGTGCAGGATTTCGCGGAAAGCTGGCTGCCGTCGCTGTTGGGCCGCTTCGCCCGCGCGCATCCGGGCGTCAGGGTGGAGGCGCGGGTGGACCGCGGCGCTGTCCTGGCGGCCGCCGTCGCCAAGGGCGACCTCGATCTCGCGCTGGTGTGGGGCGATCTGCCGGGGCCGCATCGCACCGAGCTCGCCGGCATGCCGATCGTGTGGGTGGGCTCGGCCCAGCACGAGATCGCCGCGCTGCGGCCGCTGCCGCTGGTGACGTTCGAGCCGCCTTGCGTTTTCCGCGATGCCGCGGTGCGCGCGCTCGACCGCGCGGGCATTCCATGGCGCGTGACCTTCACCAGCCCGAGCCTTGCCGGATTGTGGGCCGCGATCGAAGCCGGCCTCGGCATCACGCCGCGCGCGCGCCAGAGCGTGCCGTCACGCCTTTCGATCCTGCCGGGCGGCGATCATCTGCCGAAGCTGGCGGCGATCGCCGGGTTGTCGCTGCATGTCGCAAGCCTGGCCGCCACGCCGGCGGTGTCGCGCCTGCAGGAAGCGTTGATCGAGACGATCCGGAGTGAGGATTTCCGCGAGCCCCTCAGCGCGCGCGTTTGATCGCGACAGCCCTGCTCGCAACCGCCGGGTCCAGCGCTTCGGCCAAGCCCTGGCCGCTGACCGGCGCGATATCCGAACGGACTGTCGCCAATGTCCCGTCGTCGAGCATCCGTTTCAAATCGGCGCGCGCCCGCGAAACGCGGCTCTTGATGGTGCCGACGCGGCAGTCGCACACGGCGGCCGCTTCCTCGTAGCTGAGGCCGCTCGCCCCGACCAGGATCAGTACTTCGCGCTGGTCCGCGTTGAGCTGCCAGAACGCGCGGCGGAAGTCGCAGAATTCCAGGCTCGCTTCCTGCGAGGCGCCGATCGACGGCTCGTTGACCGTGAGATCGTCGAGCGAGGAGAACTTGGAGTGCCGCTTGCGCCCCTCGTTGTAGAACAGGTTGCGCAGGATGGTGAAGATCCAGGCCTTGAAATTCGTGCCGGGCGTGAATTGCTGCGAGGCGCTGATCGCGCGCACGATCGCGTCGTTGACGAGGTCATCGGCCTGGTCGCGGTTGCGCGTCAGCGACCGCGCGAAGGCGCGCAAGTGTGGCAGCACGTCGAGCAGCGCCGACTGCAGCTCGGCCGACATACGATCGAACGCCGGTTCCTCCATGCCTCTTCTTCCCAATTATTTCCGGCTGTCTTCTTGCATGTGGGCGTCTAGGAGCCTGATTGCTTGGTCTTCTTCAGTTTGCTGATCAGTTGCAGCATTTCGACGGGCACGGGTTCCGAGGCGACGTCGGAATAGAGCCGGCCCAGTTGCGCGTCGAACCAGCGATCGAGCACCGCCGGCGCGCGGCGACCCGTCTTCGCAGCTGGCTGAGTATCCTGAGATGGTGTCACTGCACTCTTCACGTGGCTATCTTTGTCATCGTCGTTCACTATTCCCACCCCCCGGCGCACGCTGCACCGTCCCGAAGCCATGCTGGTCGCCGGGCCAAGTTTTAGACACCGAACCCATTTTCCCGCAAACCCCCGCGTGGTAGGAATATGGAGCTATGCCCGGGCCGCACATTTTTCTCTCCTGACGGGAACCCCTGGGGTACGGTGGGGGTTCCTTTGAACACAAAAAAATTCTCCGGGTGGCAAGAGAGGGACCGATGCCAGACGTTTCCGAGAAAATCGTCGAGAATCTCCGCTATCTGCGGCGCTACGCCAGAGCGCTTCTCGGCTCGCAGCAGACCGGGGATGCCTATGTGCGGATCTGCCTTGAGGACCTGCTGCAAGAGCCGGACCGCATTTCGGCAACGGGCGATGTTCGCCTGCAATTGTTCCACCTGTTCCACGATGTCTGGTCACGGACCGGC
>DASYRS010000573.1:0-7041 GCA_036004205.1 Dongiaceae bacterium | reverse complement strand
ACCTGGGACACCGGGATAAGCGTTAGCGCTAAGTATGGGCGCGGCGGCTAGAAAGAAGAGCCGAAGTACCATTCCGTACTATTACTTTCGATCCCAAGATTTTAAGGACTCCTTGCCTAGCACGTCAGTATTAGCCCCTATCTTTACTTTCCGTTAACCGACGGCGCCCTAGCCTTCGCCTTTCGGCCAGGCGCTTTGGCCGTGCGCGTTTGCGCGCGCGCCCAAGCGGAGAAAGCAGGGCGATTGATGGGCGAAGCCGCCAGCAAGGGCAGCGATCCGGCGATGCGTGGAGAGACTGCATGAGCAGAGAGCTCGGCGCCGACGCATCGCTCGCAGCGCAGGTTGGCGCTGCCGTGCCCGTCGTCGCAATGCCGGCCGCCGCAAATTCCGACACGCCGATGGTTGCTCCCGACATCGCGACAATCGCCGCCGCCGCAACACCGCGGCGTCGCGCAATGCTGCCATCCTGGCGTTTCATCGTCGTCGTCGGCTGGGCGCTGTTCATCGGCGGCTTCGCGATTGGCACGCCGGCGGACGAAACGCTGCGCCACTGGTGGGTGGACGGCGCCTGGACGCTCGCTTATCTCGCCACCACCTTGCTCAGCCTGTGGGCCATGTCGACGCTCAAGGGCCGCGACCGCATGGCGTGGGGATTCTTCGCGCTGGCATCGGGCTCATGGTTCGTCGCGCAGCTGATCTGGGATTACTACGAGCTGTTCTCGAACATCTCGACGCCGTTCCCGGCGATCAGCGATCTGTTCTACCTGCTGTTCGCGCCGCTCTACGCGATCGGCCTGATGTTCTTCGGCGAAAAGCCGAAAGGCGCCTCGATCGGACCCAAGCTGGTCAGCCAGCTGGTGATGATCGGCGCCGCGGTCTATGCCGCGGTCGGCCTGCATGTCAGCGAAGCGATCGTGATGAGCGAGCGCGGTCCGCTCTATCTCGCGACCTCCGTCGCCTATCCGCTGTTCTACGACGCGGCGTTCCTGATGGGCGTGCTCTCGCTCTGCCTCTACGTGTGGGGCCGCAAGCGCTTCATCCTGACCCTGCTGGTCATCAGCCTGGCGTGCCACGCGTCGGCGGAAACGCTGTACGGCCTCAGCCTGCTGGGGCGCGGCTACGAAGTCGGCCAGGTCTACGATTTCCTGTGGCTGCTGGCCGGCGCGTTCCAGTTCTGGGCCGCCGCCGAGCATATCCATCAGGCGCACGCCCGCGCCGATGAAGCGCCGCTGGGCGAACAATTCCTGATCGCAGCCTATAGCCGCGCGCGCCGGCTGGAGCCGCTGGTCCCCGCGCTCGGCATCGTCGTCATCTCGCTCACCCTCGCGCTCGATGGCGACGGCCTCACGCGCAACGAGGCGCTGATCATCCTGACACCGGCCTGCTTCGTGTTCGCGATCGCGGTCGCAATCGCGGAAGGGTGGAGCTGGCGCATCGAGGACGGCCTGCGCCGCGCCGCCGCCGAAGCGGCGCTGAAGGCGCAGCGCTCGGAGAGCCGCCTCGCCGCCATGCTGGAGATCGCGCCCACCGCCATCATCGCGATCGACCAGAACCACGCCATCCGCCTGTGCAGCAAGGGCGCCGCCAAATTGTTCGGCTATGCCGCGCGCGAGACCATCGGCCTGCCGGTCACGCTGCTGTTCAGCGACGACGGCTCGCAGGTGGGGGGCTCGCAGGTGGGGGGCGCGCAGAACGGCGGGACGCCGCTGACGCCCGAGGACATCATCCGCCGCTTGCGCCGCGGCGACATCAAGGGCCGCAGCCAGTCCGGCACGCAGTTCCCGCTGGAGGGCGAATCCTACGAGCTGGCCGACAGCGGGGAAGGCGCGCTCACCATCATGATGATGACCGACGCGACCGAGCGGCGCCGGCAGGAGCGCGCGCTGCGCCACGCCAAGGAATCGGCCGAGGCGGCCAACCGCGCCAAGACCCAGTTCCTCGCCAACATGAGCCACGAGCTGCGCACGCCGCTCAACGCCATCATCGGATTCTCGGAGGTGATCTCGAACAAGCTGTTCGGCGATCTCAACGACCGCTACACCGACTATGCCGGCGACATCGTCGCCAGCGGCCGCCACCTGCTCGGCCTCATCAACGACATTCTCGACCTTTCCAAGATCGATCTCGGCCAGGCGACCTTGAGCGAGGGCGAGGTCGATCTCGGCCGCGCGGTCCATTCCTGCCAGCGCCTGATGTTCGAGCGGGCGGAGCGCGGCGGCGTCCACGTCCAGGTCGCCTTGCCGCCGGATCTCCCCCTGCTGTGGGCCGACGAGACCAAGGTGAAGCAGATTGCGCTCAACCTGCTGTCGAACGCGGTCAAGTTCACCGAGCGCGGCGGGCGCGTCACCATCAGCGCGGCGATCCTGACCGACGGCGGCCTGTCGCTCTCGATCATCGATACCGGCATCGGCATGCGTTCGGAAGACATCCCGAAGGCGATGACGCCGTTCGGCCAGCTCGAGAGCACGTTCGAGCGGCGCTTCGAAGGCACCGGCCTCGGCCTGCCGCTGGTCCAGCGCCTGGTCGAACTGCACGGCGCGGAATTCCGCCTGGAGAGCCACCCCGGCAAAGGCACCAAGGCGGAGGTGCGCTTCCCCCGCAGCCGCGTGATTGCGGCGGCCATCGTCCCCCTGCCCGAGCGGGGCGCCGATCGGGGCCAGAAACCCAGCAGCCGCAAGACCGGCACCAGCTAGGAACGCGCCGGCTTCCCCCTCCCCGTTGCCCTTTCGCCGTCAACCCGACTACAGTTGCATGTAGCGTTAACTTTTGCGACTCGCGGGGATCGGGTATGAGCACCAAAAAGGCCGGCAAGCCCGCCGTCAAGGCCGTGGTCAAACCAGCGGCCAAGGCCGGCGCCAAGGCCCTGCAGAAAAAGCCTATCGATTTGAAATCACAGGCTAAACCGGCCGCAAAGCCGGCTGCGAGGTCAGCCGCGCCAGCGCCGTTGGCGCCCAAGCCCGCCGCCGCAACGCCGGCTCCCGCTCCGGCCGCCGCCGCGCCGCGCGCTGCCATGCCGCCCGCCAGACCCGGCGGCGCGCCCTCGGCCCGGCCGGCCCCCGGCGCCCAGCCGTCCAAGCTCAAGCGCACCACCAACGGCGCGGTCAAGGTCGGGGTGGTCGGCTGCGCCGGCCGGATGGGCCAGATGCTGCTCAAGATGCTGATCAGCGCCCCCGGCATGGTGGTGGTGGGCGGGACCGAGCGCAAAGGCTCGATCGCCCTCGGCCAGGATATCGGGGCCCTCGCCGGCGCCGACCCGCTCGGCATCTCGGTCGGCGACGACCCCTCGCTGCTGTTCGACGCCTCGGACGTGGTGGTGGACTTCACCAACCCGACCGCGACGGTGAGCCACGCCCAGATGGCGGCCCGCACGGGCTGCGCGCTGGTGATCGGCACCACCGGCTTCGACACCGACCAGTTGAACAGCCTCTACCGCGCCGCCCAGCGCGCGCCGATCGTGCTTGCCGCCAATATGAGCCTCGGCATCAATCTGCTGCAGCAGGTGGTGGAGGAGATCGCGCGCATCCTCGATCCCGATTGGGATATCGAAATCATCGAGATGCACCACCGGCAGAAGATCGACGCGCCCTCCGGCACCGCCCTGGCGCTGGGCGAGGCGGCGGCGCGCGGGCGGGGCCAGCAGCTCCGCCGCATCTCGCGCCGCTCGCGCGACGGCCAGGTTGGGCCGAGGGTCAAGGGCGAGATCGGCTTTGCCGCCCTGCGCGGCGGTGACGTGGTCGGCGACCACACCGTGATCTTCGCCGCCGACGGCGAGCGGGTGGAGATCACCCACCGCGCCGCCAGCCGCGAGATCTTCGCCCGCGGCGCGGTCAAGTCGGTGCTGTGGGCGGCGGGCAAGAAGCCAGGGCTCTATTCGATGCGCGACGTGCTGGGCTTCAGCGTCCAGGGGCCGCAGACGACGGGCGGGACAACGGCTTCGAGCTAGGCTTCAGCCAGCGCGCCAGCGCGAGGCCGGTGAGGATCAGCACCAGCGCGACCAGCGCGTTCCAGCTGGGCCGCTCGCCCAGCAGGAAAAAGCCCCAGCCGACGCCCATCAGCGGCACCAGGTAGTTGTTGAACGAGCCGAAGCCGGCGCCGACCCGGCGCAGCAGTAGGAAGAACAGAAGATTCCCGCCGCCGGTCGAGAGCAGGCCGAGCCATGCGACGGAGAACCAGGCCTTGCCGTCCGGCGCCAGAGTCCAGGGCTGATCCACCGCCAGCCACAGCGGGATCATCGGCACCAGGCCCGCCAGCAGGATCGCGCCCACCAGCATCTCCGAGCCGAGCCGCGGCAGGCGTCGCGCATGGATGCCATAGACCGAGTAGGAAAGCGCGCCGGCGAGGATCGCGATCTGGCCGATCACCACGTCGCCCAGCCCGTTCAGCGCGTCGACGCCGATCAAGGCAACGACACCGGCGAAACCCAACAGCGCGCCCAGCCCCTTGCCGAGGGTGAGCGGCTCGTCGTGGGTGAAGAAATGCGCGAGGATGATGACGAAGCTGGGGATGGTCGCCATCAGGATGGCGGCGAGGTTGGAGGGCGTGAATTGCTCGCCCCAGGCGATCAGGAAAAACGGCAGCGAGTTGCCGATGATGCCGAGGAACACCATGCGGCCCCACAGGCCGAGCCCGCGCGGCAACCCCTGGCCCTTGGCGTGCGCGAGGATCAGCAGCATGGCGGCGCCGATCGCCATGCGCCCGATCGCGAGCGAGAGCGGCGGCAAGGTATCGACCGCCTGCTTGATGAACAGGAACGACGAGCCCCAGGTCAGCGCCAGCAACAGCAGCAGCCCGAGATCCGGAAGGCCGGGGGTGCGGATCGCGGCCGGCGCGGCGGGTGATTCCGTGACCATGATGGTCTAGGTGGCGCGCCAGCGCGCGAGCGCGCCCTGAAGCTGCTCGGCAAATTGCCGCCGCTCGGCTGCACCTAAGAACGCGCCGATCTCCACCGCGCGCCCGTGGGAGCGAAGCAGCAACGCCGGATTCTCGAAGCCGCGCTCATGCAGCACGACCCGCAGCCAATAAGGCTCGAAGCTGCACTCCGCCACCGCGCCCTTGGCGTCGATCTGCTCCAGCACCAGCCGGTCGGGATAGAGCCGGATGCGCTCGGCCCGCCGGTCGCCGCGGAAATGGGTGCGGAGCAGCCACCAGAACAAGATCCACTCCGCCCCCAGGAACCCGAAGATCGGCCAGGCGCCGAGGAACAGGAACAAGCCGCCGTAAATCGAGACGATCCCGACGGTGCCGACGGTGAGAATGAGGAATCCCCGCTCGGACAGCGACCGGTGCGGATAGAGCAGGGCTTCGAACAGGGGGCGTTCGGTCTCCACCAGCGGGCGCTCGATCTTGTCCGTTTCATCTTCCATGCCGCGCAGTATAGAGTCCCGGCCCGTTGCATCAACGCTGTCGCGGGTGGGGACATTGGCGAAGCTGAAACCGGAAGAGATCGAGGCCTTCTACGCCGCGCTGGCAAAGGCCAACCCGGACCCGCGCGGGGAATTGGATTACATCAATCCCTACACCTTGCTGGTCGCGGTGGTGCTGAGCGCCCAGGCGACCGACGCCTCCGTCAACAAGGCGACCGAGCCCTTGTTCAAGGTCGTCGACACGCCGCAAAAGATGCTGAAGCTGGGCGAAGGCAAGCTCAAGGATTATATCAGGACAATCGGCCTCTATAACACCAAGGCCAAGAACGTGATGGCGCTGTCGCGCATCCTGGTCGAGGAATTCAAGGGCGAGGTGCCGCGCGACCGCGACGCCCTGCAGAAGCTGCCCGGCGTCGGGCGCAAGACCGCGAACGTCGTGCTCAACATCGCCTTCGGCCACTCCACCATCGCGGTCGACACCCACATCTTCCGCGTCGGCAACCGCACCGGCCTCGCGCCGGGCAAGGACCCGTTGGCGGTCGAGCTGCAGCTCGAGAAGCGCACGCCGGAAAAATACAAGCGCAACGCCCATCACTGGCTGATCCTGCACGGCCGCTATGTGTGCAAGGCGAGGAAGCCGGAGTGTCCGCGCTGCGTGGTGAGCGAGATCTGCGCCTATCCGGCGAAAACCACCATCGGCGGGATACCGGCGCGGAAATCAGAAGCCAAGAACCGGAAGCCGAAGAGAGTTCCGGCCTGACTTCTGATTTCCGGGCCACGCCATCAGTTGGCCGGCCCGCCGGCCGTGCCGCCTCCGGAATTGCCGCCGCTGCTCTTCGGCTCGGCGTGATGGTCCGGTCCGTCGCCGGCCTTGCGGCCGCCCTCATGCTGGATCGGGGCCGGTGGCGGCGGTGGCACCGGGGGTATGACCTTCATCGGGAGCTCGCTCGTCACGACCGGCTTCTCCGGCTCCACCCGTTCGCAGTCGCGCAGCACGCGACGCTCGACGGGAGAATCGCCGGTGATGCAGGACAGGTTCTTGGCATCGGCGATCGCCTGACCGGAGATCGACAATCCAACGCCGGCCAGCACGGCCAGCATCGCCAAATTCGCGCGCATAGTCACCTCCAACGTTTCGGACGGTCGATGCCGTCAAGACGTTGGTGGCGCCGTCAGCGGTCGCGGTTTGTGACGGGAGTCACAGAGTCGGAAGGCAGAACCAGGGCGATCATATCATGATCGCTCATCCAACTTCCGACTTCCGACTTCCGAACTACGCCGCCTTCATCAGGTTGCGCAGCACGAACGGCAGGATGCCGCCGTTCTTGAAATACTCGATCTCGTCCAGAGTATCGATGCGGCAGACGACCTGGATCTCCTGGGTGCCGCTGGGTCGGACGATGCGGACAGTCACATCCATGCGCGGCTTCAAGCCGGCGGCAAGGCCGACGATGTCGAATACTTCGCTGCCGTCCAGCTTCAGCGTGTGACGCGTCATGTCGCCCTTGAACTGCAGCGGCAGCACGCCCATGCCGACCAGGTTGCTGCGGTGGATGCGCTCGAAGCTCCTGGCCACCACGGCCTTGATGCCCAGCAGCTGGGTGCCCTTGGCGGCCCAGTCGCGGCTGGAGCCCGTGCCGTATTCCTCGCCGCCGAAGATCACGGTGGGCGTGCCCTG
>DASYRS010000572.1:0-10417 GCA_036004205.1 Dongiaceae bacterium | reverse complement strand
ATCTTCCTCCCCGGCGGCTATCCGGAGCTGCATGCCGGCAGGCTGGCGGCGAACCGGACTTTCATGGCCGGCCTCAGCCGCGCCGCACGCAAGGGCACGGCCATCTACGGCGAGTGCGGCGGTTATATGACCTTAGGGCAGGGGCTGGTGGATGCCGAGGGCACGCGCCATGCGATGGCGGGGCTGCTGCCGGTCGTCACCTCGTTCGCCGATCGCAAGCTGCATCTCGGCTATCGCACGGGAACGCTGCTGGCCGCGGGTCCCCTGGGCGCGGCGGGCCGCACATTCCGCGGCCATGAATTCCACTATGCCAGCGTGGTCTCGGAAGGCGCGGGCGATTCGCTGTTCGCCGTTGAAGACGCCACCTGTCGCAATCTGGGGAGCCAGGGTCGCCGGCAGGGCAGTGTGTTCGGTTCGTTCCTGCACCTTATCGATGAAGCGTGATTCCAGGGCTCTTGGCAGGCGCTAAATCTTGCCAGGGCAACGGAAATCGGGCACTTTACCAACCGAACGATAATCCGCGCTCAAGCGTCCCGTTCCGGTGGGCAAGCGCGGCAGATGGGGATCGACATGTCGCAGATTCGCACCGCTACTCAAACCGAGGCTAGGCTGAACAAGCGCGCGGCTGCCTTGGCGGCCGCCATGATGCTGGCCGTGTTCGGCGCCGTGTTCGTCTACGGCGTCGGTTTCGCCGGCGCGGACGTGCTGCACAACGCGGCGCACGACGCGCGCCACGCCAACAATTTCCCCTGCCATTAAGGCAGCGCCGGAGATTTCTTCCAGCCGGTTCATTTCGTTCGTTTCTTCGGTTTGGGGGCGGCCTTAGCGGGCCGTGACGCGCGATGTTCGGATATTTCCGCATGTTCCTGACGGTTGCCCTGCTGGCCGGCTTCGGTGCCGGCCTGGTGGCGTGGGGCGCCCACATGCTCGGCACCACGCCGCTCATTCTCCAGGCGGAAGTCTATGAGAACGCGGCCGAAGCAATGGCGCCGGCGGCGGAACCCGCGGCGACGGAAGCCGCCCCAACCGAGGCCACGGCCGCCGAGCATCATCATGACGTGGAGGCTTGGGAGCCGGCCGATGGCTGGCAGCGCAACCTTTTCACCCTCGGCGCGGATGTCGTCACCGGCGTCGGTTTTGCCTTCCTGCTGACCGCCGCGATCGTGCTGTTCGGCAAGGGCGCGGATTGGCGCCGCGGATTGCTGTGGGGCCTCGCCGGCTTTGCCTGCTTCACCCTGGCGCCGTCCTTCGGCCTGCCGCCGGAACTGCCCGGCACCGAAGCGGCGCCGCTGGTGGCGCGCCAGGTCTGGTGGATCGGGACGGTGATCGCGACGGCGGGCGGCCTGTTCGCGGCCGCGCGCCTGCGCAACGTCTATGGCTATGCGGTTGCCGTGGTCCTGATCGCGCTGCCGCACATCGTCGGCGCGCCGCAGCCGGAGAGCGCAGGCGGCCTCGCGCCGGAAGAGCTGGAGCACAAGTTCGTCCTGATCGCGATCGCCACCAGCCTGGTGTTCTGGCTGGCGCTGGGCGTGCTGACCGGCGCCTTCTTCAAGCGCTATGCGAACGAGGCGGCCGCCTAAGCGGGCACGTCCGCCAGGATTTCGGCACTGCTGGTGACGGTGGCGTATTCGCCATGCAGATTGGCGAGCGAGAGGGCGTGAACATCGTCCGCCGCCCAGATCTTTCCGCGCAGATCCCGCCAGCCGTAGGTGAAACAGGCATCTTCCGGCACGAATACAGCGTGCCCGAGATTGCCGGCATTGCGCACCGTGGCTTCCAGCGAGTTGTTGGTGATGACGCCGAGGATGACCAAGGCCGGCGCGCCGATGTCGCGGAGGTGGCGATCGAGGTCGGTGGCGATGAAGGCGCTGTTCACCCGCTTGGCGATGATCGTCTCGTCGGCGCTGGGCGCGACCTCGGGCTTGAAGGCGTGACCTGGACCGCCGGGCTTGTAGGTCGAATAGGGCTCGGTCGAATCGTGGCGGACGTGGACGATCGGCCAGCCGAGCCGGCGCCAGCGCCCGAGCAGCGCCGCGGCCGCGCCCTCGGCGCCGGGATTGTTGCGCGGGCCGTGCTTGGCCCAGCGCGGATCGTCGACTGCCAGCTGCAGGTCAACGAGGATGAGGGCGCTACGGTCGGGCAAACGGGTCATGGCGGTCCTTGGGGTGCGAGGGTCGCCCTGGTATAACAAGGACGGATCAGGCGACGGAAGATCGGGATCAAGAGAGGGATGAGAGGCATCATGAACAGACTGACACGGATCGTAACCGTTGCCGCAATCATCGGCGCGGCGCTGACGTCGCCGGCCTTTGCCCATACCGGCATCGGCGCGCATGGCAACGGCTTCGTGGCCGGGTTCCTGCACCCGCTGCTGGGGCTGGATCACGAGCTGGCGATGCTGGGTGTCGGCGTTTGGGCGGTCCAGCTCGGCAAGCGCGCGATCTGGCTGGTGCCGGTTTCCTTCGTCACGGTCATGGCGATCGGCGCGGTCGTCGGGATCGTGGGCGCGCCTTTGCCGATGGTGGAGTTCGGGATCGCCGGCTCGGTGCTCGTGATCGGTGTGCTGATCGCGTTCGGCGCGCGCATGCCGGTGGCGCTGGCGATGAGCCTGGTCGGCGCCTTCGCCCTGTTCCACGGCCATGCCCATGGCACGGAGCTGCCGGGGTTCGCGCATCCGGCGGCCTATGGCGCCGGGTTCATCGCCGCCACGTCGCTGTTGCACGTGGCTGGCGTTGGCGTCGCTTACCTGGTGCGCAGGCACGCGGCCAAGCTGCCGTTCCGCATCACCGGCGCAATGATGGCGGCGGTCGGCGGCGGATTGCTGCTCGGCGCGTAGGCTACTACTTCCGGATCGGCACGGCGGGGCGCAGGGTGACCAGCGCCACGCCGGCCGCCATCGCCAGGATGGCGCCCCAGACCCACGGGCTCAGAATCTCGCCGAAGATGAACCAGCCCCAGAACACGCCCGCCACCACGATCACGTTGGCGGTCTGGGAGGCGAAGACCGGCCCGATATTCCGCACCACCCAGACGAAGATCATCATCATCGCGGCGTTGATCAGCAGCATGGCCGATGCCGCCTTGACGGCGATGGTCATGGGAACGACCGGCAGCAGGAAGCCATCGGCGCCGGTCGCCAGGGGAATCGCGGCAAGGCCGCCCAGGATCAGCATGCCGGTGGTCTGCGTCAGCACGTCGGCATCGGGCGGCGAGCGTAGCGCGATATAGAGGTTCTGCAGCGCATAGAAGGATGAGGCCGCGAGGCCCAGCAGCACCCAGCCGACCAGGCCGGGCTCCGGCAGGCTGCCCTCCGGCAGGACGATCAGGCCGACCCCCGCCATTCCCAGCACCACGCCCAGCGCGCGCCAGGGATCGAACCGCTCCGTCCGCATGGCGAGGATGAGGACATAGGTCAGCAGCGGCGCCATTGGGATCATCAAGGTCAGCACCGCGACCGGCAGATGCGGCGCGACCCAGAACAGCAGCGGCCCCGGAATCGTGAACCCCAGCAGTCCGTTGATCAGGTAGTAGCGCAGATAGGTCCATTGCCGGCGCGGGAAGCGGCCGAGCAGTACGCAGACCGCGAGCAACAACGCGCCGCTGCCGATGGTCTCCCACAGCACCAGCCCGATCGGATGGGCGCCGCTCTCGCCCGCCAGCTTGGCGAGCGCGAAGCCGAGGCCCCAGATCGTCCCCATTGCCAGCAGCGCCAGCGGACCCAGCACCAGGCGGAACAGGGGCGAGGGCACCGGCGCGGCATTGGCTGATTTGAGCGCGCCCTCGGTCATCGCCTCAACGCCGGTCCTGGAGCTCGAACAGGGCATACATCGCGCGCTGATAGGTCCGGCGCAGCGCCGGGAATGGAAAGCGCGGCAGCGGCCGCGCCAGCAACGGAGAGGGCCGCATGCCGCTATCGCCCGCCAGCCGGTGCGCCAGCAGCAGGCCGCAATAGGTCGCGAGCGCGACGCCGGTCCCGACGTAGCCGAGGGCGTAGTGCACGGTGCCGTCTTCGATGCTGCCCACGTGCGGCGACTTGTCGAACGGCACGCACACCCAGCCGCTCCAGAAATGCGTCGCCTCGATCCCCTTGAGGATCGGGAACATGTCCGCCAGGCGCCGCAGCAGCCAATCCTTGTGCGAAGCGCGGCTCGCTTCCGTATCCTCGATCCCGCCGCGCGCGCCGAACAGGATTCGATGGTCGGGCAGCAGGCGGTAATAGAACAGCAGGTTGCGGGTGTCGCTGATCGGCAAGGTGGTCGACCAGTTGAGCGCCTTGCGCTCCGCTTCGCTCAGCGGCCGCGTGACCACGATGTTGGACAAGGCCGGCAGCAGGCGGCCATCGATCGCCGGATGCAGCCGGTCTCCGGTATAGCCGTTGCCGGCGATCACCACCTGGCGCGCGCGCACCTCGCCGCCCGGCGTCGTCAGCACATGGCTCTTGCCGTCGCGCGTCCAGCTCTGCACCGGCGATGAGCCGTGCAGGCGGGCGCCGGCCCGCTGCGCGGCGCGGGCAAGGCCGCGCACATATTTCATCGCATGCAGCGCGAAGCCGGTCTCGAACAGCAGCGCGCCATGCGCTTCGCGGCTGATGAGATAGCTCCGTTCCAGCTCCGCTTTGTCGAGCAGCCGCGACTTCACGCCGAACTTGGCATCGAGCAGATGGTGGTGGTGTTCCAGCTCGCGCATGCGGTTCGGCAGATGAGCCAGCTCCAGATAGCCATTCGGCGTCGCTTCCGCATCGATCGCTTCTTCGTCGAGCAACCGGCGGACCAGGCGGACTGCGTCGCCGGACTGATCGAAGATGCGCCTCGCCTCCGCCTCGCCCCAGCGCCTGATCCAGCCCGTCATGCTGGTCTTGCCGATGCCGAGACTGGCGAACCCGCCGTTGCGCCCGCTGCAGCCCCAGCCGATCCGGTTGGCCTCCAGCACGTGCGCGGTGACGCCGAACTTGCGCCCCAGATGCAGGGCGGTCGACAAGCCGGTGTAACCAGCGCCGATGATGGCGATATCGACGTCCATGTCGCCGGCCACGGGCGCCGCGTCGGTAATCTCCGGACCGCCGGTCGAGGCCCAATAGCTGTCGACATGCTCCTGGCCCGGCGCATTCGGATCGATGATGTTAATAGGCATACTTCCCCCTCGCGGCGCGCACCTTATCAGGCCGGCGCCGTGCGAGGCAAAGGGCGCGGCGGCTGCAAATCCATCAATTAATCCAGTCTATTCAAGCATTCGGGATCATCGTTCTTCACGCTATTGACGCGGGTATCGACCCGATAGAGCTCGGTCCTGCCAGGATCGTATGGAGCCAGCAGCGACAGCAATGTGGGCTCAGCGCTGCGGGGATCGAGCCAAGCATCTTCATCCTCGCTCTTCAGCATGACCGGCATGCGATCGTGGACATGAGAGAGCTTTTCATTGGCGCTGGTGGTGACGATGGCGAAGCTGCGTACGATCTCCCCCTCCGGATTGCGCCAGCCTTCCCACATGCCGGCAAAGGCGAAGGCCGGCCGCCCGGGATCGACCACGCGCCAGGGCGTGCGATCCTTGAGGCTCTTGTCCTTGTTCCACTCGTAGAAGCCATCGGCCGGCACCAGGCAGCGGCGTTTCTGGAAGGCGTCGCCGAACATCCTGCTGCCGGCAATGCCTTCCGAGCGGGCGTTGATCAGCGGCGCCGACTTCGGCATCTCCTTGCTCCAGCGCGGGATGAGGCCCCAGCGGAACATCTTCAGCACGCGCTCGCCATTCGGCTCCAGGCCGATCACCGGCACCGCCTGGGTCGGCGCGATGTTGTAGCGCGGCTGCAGATTGAGCCCGGTCACCACGCGGAACAGCGCGCGGATCGCTTCCGGCGGAAGGGTGAAACTGTAGCGGCCGCACATCGCGTCTTCGGCTCCCTTTCAGCCTGTTTGCGCTATAGTCATGCTTAGCGAAGGAGATTGCGATGCCGCAAGCGATCGCCAGCCGCATGAGAGTCCATGTCGGCGACATCACCGCGCTCGATGTCGATGTCATCGTCAACGCCGCCAACGAGCACCTGCTGGCGGGCGGGGGCGTGTGCGGTGCGATCCATCGCGCGGCTGGCCCGGAATTGGAAGCCTCCAGCCGCCGTATCGGCCATTGCCCGACCGGCGGCGCGGTTCTCACGCCGGGCTTTCGCCTTAAGGCACGGCATGTGATCCACGCGGTCGGCCCGGTCTGGAGAGGGGGCGGTGCGGGCGAGGAGAGCTTGCTGGCCTCTTGTTATCTCACTGCGCTTGAACTGGCTGCCGATATCGAGGCAACGGACGTCGCGTTCCCGGCGATCTCGACGGGCATCTTCGGCTATCCGGCTGCGCGGGCGGCCGAGGTCGCCGTCGCCACCGCGTGGGCTTGGCTTGGCGCTCATCCCTGGCCACGGGATGTGATTTTCTGCTGTTTCGACCCAGCCAGCGCCGAACTTTACCGAAAGGCCCTGGCCGGGATTGCCGAACCATGACGGTGTTGTTGACCGGCCCTGCCAAAAATGGCAAGGCTGTCCTAGATTCTCGCGCACCCTTGGAGATTGCCAGGAGTGATTGTGTCGAGCCCCGAACCGGCGGTCATAAGCGCTAGAGGGCGGCAGGTTCAATGACCATCGATCCAATGTCGGAAGCCGGCGGACCAGATCCAGCCAGGCCGGACGGAAGCCCCGACGGCCAGATGGACCCGCGGCCGCTGGACAACGTCACCACCGCCGCCCAGGAGATGGCGAGCAGCTCCGACGTCTCGGTCGTGCACTCCCAGCGCATCCACAAGCTCAATGCCTATTGGCTGGCAAAGGCCAAGGGCAGGGTGCCGTCGCGCTCCGACATCGACCCGGTCGATGTGCGCGAATTGCTGCCGAACCTGATGATGATCGACGTGCTGGGCGAGCCGCCGCGGTTCCGCTATCGCCTGGTCGGGACCCGGGTGGTGCAATATACCGGCTTCGATTTCACCGGCCGGTGCATCGACGAGATGGTGTTCCAGGGCCGCGACTTCATCGAGCAATGCTATCGCCGCATGCTGGCGGAGCGGCGGCCGGTGTTCGGCCATTATGCCTGGCTGGTGCGCTCGCGCCATTTCGGCCAGTGCGAGTTCGGCCTGTTCCCCCTCAGCGATGACGGCACGATCGTCAATCGCGCCATCTCCATCGAGGATTACGAGCGGATGGAGCGCGATATCCTGACCTTCGGCCAACAGGGCGCCCCCATGCGCAAGCTGGCGGGGGGCGGGCGGTAGACGGATTGGCGCCCCAACGCCAATCGCAGCCAGTCATTGTCACATTGCCTGAATTTCCCTATTGAAACCGCCGTAACCGGGCGCGGACGCCCGGCGGAACGGAGTTTGCCATGGATCGGCCGATAGCCTTGTTCGAGCTTGCCTCGCTGTCGCGGGAGGCGCGGGAGCGCCTGCTGGTGCGCTCCGAGGCCGATCTGGCCGTGTTCGAAGAGCGGGTGAAGCCGATCATCGAGGAGGTGCGGCGCGACGGCGATGCTGCCCTGGCACGCTTCGGCGCGCGCTTCGACGGTGCCACGGGCCTGTCGCCGGATGCGATCCGCACCCCCGCGCACGAGTTCGACGCCGCGATGAAAAGCGTGGCGCCGGACGTGGTCCAGGCGATCGAATATGCCGTCGACAACGTGCGGCGCTATCACGAAGCGCAGATGCCCGAAGAGATGTGGATGAAGGAGATGCGCCCCGGCATCTTCGCGGGCGAGCGCTGGTCGCCGATCGATTCCGTCGCCTGCTATGTGCCGCGCGGCAAGGGCTCCTTCCCCTCGGTCGCGGTGATGACCGCCGTTCCAGCGATGGTCGCGAAAGTGCCACGCGTCATCATCTGCACGCCGCCGCTGCCCGACGGACGGACCGACCCCGCGACCCTGGTGGCGGCAAGGCTGGCGGGCGTGACGGAGGTCTACCGCTGCGGCGGGGCACAGGCGGTGGCCGCCGTCGCCTACGGCACCGCGACCGTACCGCGCGTGCTCAAGATGGTCGGGCCGGGCAGCCCCTATCTGGTGGCGGCCAAGAAGCTGCTGTCGCACCGGATCGATCCTGGCATCCTGGCCGGGCCATCAGAATCCATCATCCTTGCCGACGAGACGGCGGACGGCCGGCTGGCGGCCCTGGATCTGCTGATCGAGGCGGAGCATGGGCCGGATTCCTCCTGCTTCCTGGTCACCAATTCGCGGGCGGTGGCGGAGGCGGCGCGGGCCGCCATCCCCGGCTTCTGGGCCCAGATGTCAGACCAGAGGGTCGATTTTTCAGCGACCGTGCTGCGGGGGCCACAGGGGGGCATCGTGCTGACCCCCGATTTCGAGGCGGCCTGCGACTTCGTGAACGACTATGCCCCCGAACACCTGACGATCCATGCCAAGGACCCCTGGGCCCATCTGGGCAAGATCCGCAACGCGGCCGAAATCCTGCTGGGCGAGCGGACCCCCAACACCTTGGCCAATTTCGTGTTGGGACCGAATGCCGTTCTACCCACCTCGGGGGCGGCCAGGACCAGCTCGGCCCTCAGCGTTTACGATTTTGTGAAACGTAGCTCGCTAGCCTATGTGACGACTTTGGGCTATCCCGACGCCGCGCGCCATGCCGGCCGGCTTGCGACCTACGAGGGGTTCGACGGCCATGCCAACGCGGTGTCCGCGACGCGCGATAACCTGATGTCGAAAGACGCATGAACTGATGGAACCAATCGGCGTGAATATCGGCCGGCGCACATTGATCGGCTCGGACGGCAGCCTGCTCGGCGTCGGCGACAAGGTCGGCGTGCTCGAGGGGCTGGGCCGCGTCAGCAACGAGACGCGGCGCGTGTTCGACCTGTGGCTACAGACCGGCCGGTCGGACGGGCTGCCGACGCTGAGGGATTTCTCGCTGCAGGCGATCGAGGATCTGCTGCCGTCGACCCTGATCGTCGAAGTGCTCGAGCAGAGCCACGATTACCGCTATCGCCAGTGCGGCCGGCGCGAGATGGAAGTGCGTGGGCAAGACCCGACGGGCCGCACCGTCCGCCAATGCCACCAGGGCGAGATCCTGGATTTCGTGCTGGAGAATTACGATCGCGTGGTGACGCGCGGCGACGGATTGCTCGACCTCTCCGTCGACATCAACAGCGACCGTCGCTTCGTCGCGACCGAGGTCCTGTTCCTGCCGTTCTCCGACGTCGGCGTTGCCGTCACCGACATCCTGGTTTATTCGCACTACATGGATACCGCGCAGGGCGCGCTGGCATAGGCGGCAGGCAACCCGCCGCGTCTGTCCCTTATTCGTCATGGGCGGGCTGCGGAACGTCCTACAACGGCTTCGGGTCGAGGAAGCGGCGCACCACGTTCTCGGTGATGCGGCTGACGTTGTTGTCGTAGCCGTTATGGGCCAGCGACCCGGCCCAGGAGATCGAGCTGACCGAGAACACGCCGCCGCCGTGCGGCGTTTCGAAGAACACCATGTCGGCCTTGATCATCGGGCAGGTGTCGCCGTTGACGGCGGAGTGGGTGTGGTTCAGCTCTTCCGAGACCCAGTGATAGCTGGCGGGGAAATCGTCGGCCACCGCGACGATGAGGGCATGCGGCGGCGTTCCCAGCGCATCGTCTGCGCGGTCGATCTCCCAACCCGCGGCGCCGCCGCCGATCGAGCCGAAATCGCCGATGCGCTCGTCGGCGATCCCCTCGAAGATGAAAGCGGCGCGCGGATCGCGGCTGGCGGGCGTGCGATTGTAGAAGCCCGCGAAGTCGAAGCCCTGCCCGCTGAATCCGGTGCCGACCAGCACGTTGGGCG
Organism: Dongiaceae bacterium; assembly: GCA_036004205.1. Taxonomy (GTDB): domain Bacteria; phylum Pseudomonadota; class Alphaproteobacteria; order Dongiales; family Dongiaceae; genus Dongia_A. Next base: position 640 of record DASYRS010000572.1, on the reverse strand, counting down.
GCCGGCCGTTGCGGCGCCACAGCCCGGAGTATTCACCGGTGAAGGCCATGTAGGATTCGCCGGATTCGGTCATCCAGGCGCGCATGCCGGCTTCGGACCGGCGATGCTCGATCACGCCGTCCAACGACGGATGCCACGCGATCCGCCAATAGAAGCCGTTGGCGCCGAGATAGACCAGGCGCCCGCCGCGGTCGGTATAGTCCTGCGCTGCGTCCAGCATCTTCAGGCTGTAATATTCCGGATGCGTGCCGGTGAGGATGCAGCGATAGGGCTTCAGGCAGTCGAGCCCGTCATGCTCCAGATCCTCGTCCGTGATGATGTCGCAATCGATCCCCTTCGCCGCCAGCCAGTCGATGATGTGGGTGTCGGCGTTGAACTGCCACAGGTCGCTCTTCGGCCGCATGTTGAGGATGGGGCGTAGCCGCGACGAATGGCAGACGCCGCTGCCATCGCCATGCAGATCGTAGGTCGAGAGGCCGAGCGAATAGGTCTCTTCCAGGAACTGGTCGGTGCGGTTGATCGAGGTGAAGCGTGACGAGCTCAGCTCGTCGAAGCTCCAGCTGGTATCCATCTGGTGGTTGGCGTAGGCGAGATAGCTCGCGGTCGGCACCAGGAAGGCGAGGGACGAGGTCGGCTTGCC
>DASYRS010000571.1:0-13061 GCA_036004205.1 Dongiaceae bacterium | reverse complement strand
CCCGCGGTGCGCCTGCTGCATCCGGTCGAAGCCAACGAGTTGTTCGTCGCGATGCCGCCGCACATGATCGCCGGCCTGCGCCAGTCGGGGTTCGTGTTCTATGACTGGCCGGGGGAGCCCGAGGACACAATTCGGCTGGTCACGGCGTTCAACACCGAAACTACCCATGTCGAGCTGTTCCTGAAGACCGTCAGCGACCTGGCCAGCCGGGCGGCGTGAGCAGTATCTGTCAGATGGTCTAAGCCCTTCGTTGATCCGGCCGATTGCCGACTCAGTTGTCGCCTACCTCTGACTTTCGACACAGTATATTAACCGCGCTCTCCCCATGATCGGAGGTGCCGCGGATTAACTCACATATGGCCGTCCTCGATCTATACGACCGCCTTCGGATTGGGCCTTCCTCGCTACCGCTATGGGCGGCGTTGATCGCGGGCGCTCTCGCTTACTTCCTCGCGGCGGAACTCGGGCTGGCTTTCGCGAGCAAATATGCGGCCATCTCGCCGGTCTGGCCGGCGTCCGGGCTGGCGGTGGCAATGATCCGCCGGTACGGGAGCCGATTGTGGCCGGCGGTCGCCATCGGCGCGTTCGCCGCCAACGCCCTGGTCCTTGGCCCTGGCACGGCCTTGATCATAGCCGCCGGCAATACGCTGGAAGCGGTGGCGGGCGGGATAATCCTGCGCCGGCTGATCGAGCGGCAGAGCGACACCATCATCCTGGCGCGCACCCTGGGCTACGCGCTCGCGGCGGGATTCGCCACCATGATCAGTGCGACGATGGGCGTCGGCGCATTGCATTTCACCGGCGTGCTTGCCATCCAGGCCGTGGCAAACGCCTGGCTCACCTGGTGGACCGGCGATGCGCTCGGCATTCTCCTGGTGACGTCGGCATTGCTGGCGCTGCGCCACGGATTCGAGGCGCGGCCGGGCTTGCTGCGGGCGGGGCAGGTGATCGTTGTCATCGCCGCGATGCTCGCACTGTTGGCCTGGACTCACCGGATCGCGGACGCGACGCCAGCGGTGTTTCTGGCGTTTCCGCTCGTCTTCCTCGCGAGCCGGTGGTTCGGTCCGCGCGGCGGCACCTGGACGGTGCTGGCCTTCGCCATCGGCCTGATCGCGCAGACCGCATCCGGCACCGGTCCCTTCACCGGCGGCTCGCTCAACCAGAACCTGCTGGGCATGCAGCTATTCCTGGCCGTGCTGGCACTGGTCGCGCTGGTACTCGTGGATCTGCACCGGCTGGATCTGCGCATGCCGGGCGCCGTCTTCATTGCGGGTGCGGCGATCGCCGTCGTCGCCGCATTCGTGGAGCACCGTCAGGCGGCGGATCTCGAGGAACTGCGCTTCAAGCAATTGACCGAGATCGCGAGCGAGCGGATCCGCGAGCGGATGGCGGTCTACGGAAACGCCATGCGCAGCGCCGCCAGCCTCGTGACCGTAAGCAATCACGTCACGCGAGCCGACTGGCGCGATTTCGTGGCTTCGCTCACCTTGACCGAGCGGTATCCCGGGATCACTGGGGTCGGCGTCGTCGTGCCTGTGAGGCCGAGCCAGCTCGACAGCTTCGTTGCCGCGCAACAAGCGAGCGGCGCGCCGGACTTTTCCGTCAAACCAGTGCCAGGCGGTGTCCATCCGCGGGCGCCGGGCGATGAGCGCTTTATCGTCCAGTTCATCGAGCCCGCCGCGAAAAACGCGGCCGCTCTTGGCACCGACGTGGCATCCGAGACTACCCGCCGGGAGGCCGCCCTGGCCGCGCGCGACACCGGTCTGCCTGCCATATCCGGACCGATCACCTTGATCGCAGACCCGCGCCAAAGGCTCGGCTTCCATTTCTATCTGCCGGTCTACGATACGCCTACGCCGCCACACAGCCTTGAGCTGCGGCGCGCCCACTTTCGCTGCTGGGTGTTCGGGCGGTTCATCATCCAGGACTTCTTCGATTCCGCCTTGATGCCGCTGGGCGATGCCATCATCGCGGAGATCTTTGACGGCAAGGAGGTCGACAGCGACAAGCTGCTGATGTCGACCTGGGCAACATGGGGCGCATCGCCTACCGAGACTGGCCGGCAAACAGTGACACCGCTGCCGCTCGCGGGTCATCCGTTCACGATCCGTTGGCATACCGGGCCAAGCTTCGTGCCGCGCGACCATCGCCTGATGACTCTGACCGGCTCCGTCATCGTCCTGCTTGCCATCCTGCTGGCGGCTCTGGTCGCCAACCTGCAGTCGCTGCGCCAGCGCGCGACCGCGATCGCCGAGCGGATGACGGGAGAGCTGGCAGCGAGCAATGAGCGGTTCGGCCTAGCGATCGCCGGCACCATGGACGGAATCTGGGATTGGGACCTGAAGGAACGCAAGCTGTGGGGATCGCCGCGCTGCCGGCAGATGCTGGGCTATGACGAGGCTTCACTGCCGCTCGATCCGACAGCGTGGCGTGCGCTGCTGGTGCCGGAGGACCAGGCCGCGACGCGCGCCGCCTTCGACCGCGTCAGAAATGGAGACGTGCCGAATTTCGACATCGTCCAGCGCTATCGTCACAAGGACGGCCGCATCGTCCACCTCCACAACCAGGCCTTCGCCGTGCGTGACGGTACGGGTCATCTGGTCAGGCTGGTGGGCGCGCTGACCGACATCACTCTGCTGGTTCAGGCGCAAGAGCAGTTACGCGCAGCGATCAGCGTCATGGAGGACGGGTTCGGCCTGTTCAATGCAGACGACCGCGTTGTCCTCTACAACGAGCCGTTCATAGACGAGGGCACACGCAAGGTTCTGGGGAACGACGTCACCGGGCGCAAGTTCGAGGAGATCGTGCGCGCCTTTGCCAATCACGACATGCCGGTCGACGATCCGAACTTCGACCGCGAGGCCTGGATTGCCCAGCGCATGGAACGGCACCGCAATCCGCCTGAATCACCGATCGAGGTGCAATGGAGCGGCGGACGCTGGATGCGGATCAGCGAGCGCCGCACCTCCGACGGCGGCTATGTCGGCATCTGGAGCGACGTCAGCGCGATCAAGCTGGCCGAGCAGCGCCTGCTGACGGCGATCAATACCATGGATAGCGGCTTTGCCCTGTTCGATGCGCAGGACCGCCTCATCGCCGCCAACAACCGCTTCGTCGGCCAGGCGGTGGAGAGCCATCTGGGCGGCCTGGTAGGCCGGAGCTTCGAGGACATCATCCGCGCCTTTGTCGAGATCGGCCCATCGATCTCAGGCTCGGACGTGAACCGCGAACGGTGGATCAAGGACCGAGTGGCACGCCACCGCGACCCCGAAGGCGTGCCGTTCGAGCAGCAACTCGGCGATGGCCGATGGGAGCGTGTGTCGGAGCGCCGTACTGACGACGGCGGTTATGTCGGCATCTGGACCGACATCACGGCGGTCAAGGTGGCGGAGCAACGGCTGCTGGCCGCGATCGACGCGATGGTCGACGGGTTCGCTCTGTTCGATGCGGATGACCGGCTGGTCTACTACAACAAGGGCTTCATCGACGACAGCGCGGCGCGGCATTTCCCCGACCCCCGCGGCCACACCTTCGAAGAGATCATCCGAGCCTTCGCCTATGACGATGTCACGGCCGTCCATGCGCTGCTGGGTCGCGAGGACTGGATCAAGCGGCGGCTGGAGACGCATCGCAACCCGGCCGATGAGCCGTTCGAGCAGCAGATGACCGACGGCAAATGGTACCGCATTTCCGAGCGGCGCCTGGCCGATGGCGGTTGCCTCGGCATCTGGTCCGACATCACCGCGTTCAAGCATGCCGAGGCGCGCCTGCGCGACGCCATCGAGAGCATCAACGAGGGTTTCGCGCTGTTCGATTCCGAGATGCGCTACGTCGTGGTCAACAGCAACCTGGTGGACATGTACCCGGTTTCGGGCAAGCTCATGAAACCCGGCGCCCGCATGGAGGACGTTCTGCGCCATGGGGGCCAGAACGGCGAGTATCCTGGCGTTGCGACGGCGGCCGAGGTCGAGGGGTTCGTGACGCTTTGGATGGATCGATTTACGAGCGGCGAGCGGTATCTGGGCGAGGGCGAGATGCCGGATGGCCGCTGCTATCTGGTCAGTCACCATCCGACCTCGGACGGCGGATATGTCAGCATCCGCGCCGATATCACCGCCCAGAAGAAACGCGAGGCCGAGCTGAACGCGACGATGGGCGAGCTCGAGGTCAAGACCCTGGAACTTGCCGTCCTTGCCGACGAGCTCGAAACAGCCCGCCGGGCCGCCGACCTCGCCAATCTCGGCAAGTCGCAGTTCCTCGCCAACATGGCGCACGAATTGCGCACACCGCTCAACGCGATCAACGGATTTTCCGAGCTCATCCTGACGGAGATGTTCGGCGCCATTCAGCCGGAGCGCTACAAGAGCTATGTCGAGTTCATCCATCAGGGCGGTTCGCACCTGCTCTCGCTCACCAACGACATCCTCGATCTGTCCAAGATCGAGGCCGGCCGGATGGAGCTGCACGTCGAAGCCGTGCCGACCGAGCAGGTTGTGTACCAGGCGATTGAATCGCTGCGCAAGGCGGCGGAGGACCGCAAGGTGGCGTTGCATTCCGACATCGGCGCCGATTGCCCGATCCTGCACGCCGATACGCGTGCCGTACGCCAGATCCTGCTCAACCTGCTGTCGAACGCGGTGAAGTTCACGCCTCCCGCCGGCAACGTCACGCTCGGCGTGCGGCGCGTGGGCGAGACCGGGATCGAGATCGAGGTCGCGGATACCGGCATCGGGATGAGCCCGGAGGAGATCGGCAAGGCGCTCGAGCCTTATGGCCAGGTGGAATCGGATCTCACCAAGAAGCACCAGGGCACCGGGCTCGGCCTCCCTCTGGTCAAGTCCCTAGCCGAATTGCATGGCGGGGGAATGAGCGTTGTGAGCGAGAAGGGCAAGGGTACGGTGGTTACGGTTTTCCTCCCCTGGCACGATAACCTGCCGCGTGCCCTGAAATAGCGGCGCACTGCGGCGCGTCCTCGATTAAGGCGGCACCGCCTAAGGACAGCACTGCTTTTCAAGGATAATATCCCTTTTGAAATAGCATCTTAAGCTTCAAGTTCCGCGTTCGCACAACGCAATATTAACCATTCCGGCCCAGGATTTCCCGTCATCACGAGACGGTTTTGGCGAATGGGGATGAACTGGTCATTCCTGCGTGACAGAGTGCGCTTCGATTCCTTGTCCCTGCCGTACTGGTTGGCGGTGGGGTTGGGCGCGCTCGGCTATTACGCGCTGGCCAAGCTCGGCCTCCAGTTCTTCAGCCGCGAACTCGGCGTCTCGGCGGTCTGGCCGGCATCGGGCCTTGCGGTCGCGCTGATCCGCCTGTTCGGCCGGCGCATGTGGCCGGCGATCTTCATCGGCGCGCTGGCGGCGAGCATCTTTGGCCAAAGCCAGATAGTCGCGCTCATCAGCGCAACCGGCAGCACGTTGGAAGGCCTGGTCGGCGGCCTCATTGTGCACCGCCTGGTCGGCCGCTACAGCGACAATTTCATCATGGCCCGCGTGCTTGGCATCATACTGGCCGCATTGTGGGCGACGCTGGTCGGTACGGCCCTCGGCGTCAGCGCCGCATTCCTTTTCGGTGGGCTCACCACCGATCATCTGGGCGAGGCCTGGTTCACCTGGTGGGTCGGCGATGCACTCGGCATCCTGATCGTGGCGCCGGCCTTGTTCGCGCTGCGCGCCCGCTATGCCACCAAGCTTGGCCTGCGCGCGACCGCGGAGCGATTGGCCGCCCTGGCGCTGGCGATCATCGCGGTCCTGCTGCTGAGCCGGGTCGGCGGCGATGCCGCGGTCGCGATTTTCCTCGCTTTCCCGATCGTGGTGTTGGCCGGTCACTGGTTCGGATTGCGCGGCGCCACCTGGAGTGTCGTCGTCATTGCAATCCCGCTGACCGCGATCATCGCCCTCGGCGCCGGCCCCTTCGTCGAGGCGACGCGGAATGACGCGCTGCTCAACATGCAGGCTTTCCTCGCGGTCCTGGCCCTGGTTTCGCTGCTGTTCGCCGACCTGAAACCGCTGAGCCTTCGCCTGCCGGTCGCCGTCCTGATGGTCGGCGTGGCGGTGTCGGCCGGCGCGTTCGTGGTGGAGCGGAACGCGATCGGCCATGTCGACGATTTGCGCTTCGAGCAATTGGTCCAGACCGCGTCGGACCGCGTACGCGAACGCATGGCGATCTACACCAATGCCCTGCGTGCCGGCGCCAGCATGTATCAGGCGAGCGAGCGCGTGACCCGCAAGGAATGGCGCGAATTCGCCGCTTCGCTCGGCTTGATGGAGCGCTATCCCGGCGTGTATGGGCTGGGTGTCGCCGTGCCGGTCGCGCCGGACCATCTGGAGGAATTCCTGGTCTGGGAGCGCTTCGACGGCGCCCCGGACCTGGAGCTCAAGACCTATCCCGGCGTTACCAATCCGCGCGCGCCGAACGACGAGCATTTCATCGCGCTGTACCTCGAGCCGGAGGACAAGAACGGCGCCGCCATCGGCGTCGACTTGGCATCGGAAAGCGCGCGTCGCGCCGCCGCGACTAAGGCGCGCGACACCGGCCAGCCCACCATCACCACGCAGATCGCCCTGTTCCACGACCCGGTCCAGCGTCCGGGCTTCCTCTATTTCCTGCCGGTCTATAAAGGGATCGAGCCGACCTCGACCCTGGAGCAGCGGCGCGAGCGGTTCCGCGGCTGGATCTTCGCTCCGTTCGTGACGGAAGCCTTCTTCCGTTCGGCGCTCAGCGATCTCGGCGACCAGATTCACGCGGAAGTATTCGAAGGCGATTCGACCGATCCCGACCGCTTCCTGCTGTCGACTTTTTCGACCGCGGCCAACGACGCGGCGGAAACCGGCTGGCGCGTCGTCACGACCCTGCCGCTGGTTGACCAGAACTTCACCTTGCGCTGGCATGCCGGCGCCGGCTTCGTGCTGGAAAGCCGGCGCAACGCGGTGCTGGTCAGCTGCACCATCGTGCTGCTGGCGATGCTGCTGGCGGCGCTGATCGCGAACCTGCAGTCGCTGCGCCAGCGCGCGACCGGCCTTGCCGAGGAGATGACCAAGGCGCTGGCCGCCAGCAACGAACGGCTGCGCGCGGCCATCAGCGTGATGGAGGACGGCTTCGGGCTGTTCGACGCCGAGGATCGCATCGTCCTCTACAACGACGCGTTCATGGACGAAGGCAGCCGGAAGGTCTTCGGCAACGAGGTGACGGGCCGGAAGTTCGAGGAGATCGTCCGCGCCTTCGCCCATCACGACATGCCGGTCACAGATGCCAATTTCGACCGTGAAGCCTGGATCGCGAACCGGATGGAGCTGCACCGCAACCCGCCGGCCTGGCCGATCGAAGTGCAGTGGAGCGGCGGGCGCTCGATGCGGATCAGCGAACGGCGGACCTCCGACGGCGGCTATGTGGGCATCTGGACCGACATCACCGAGATCAAGCTGGCCGAGCAGCGCCTGACTACCGCGATCGACGCGATGGACAGCGGCTTCGCCCTGTTCGATTCCAACGACCGCCTGCTGATCCACAACAAGGGTTTCGTCGATCACAGCGTCGCCAAGAATTTCAACGGCGACGCCAGGGGCCGGACGTTCAAGGAGATCATGCGCGCCTTCGCGAACGACGAGATTACCGCTGTCGAATCCGCGGCCGCGCGCGAGGCCTGGGTGGAGGCTCGCCTGGAGCGGCACCGCAATCCGCCGGCCGATCCGTTCGAGCAGCAATTGACCGACGGCTCCTGGGTGCGCGTGTCGGAACGCCGCACGCCCGATGGCGGCTATCTCGGCACCTGGACCGACATCACCGCGCTGAAGCGGGTCGAGACGCAATTGCGCGACGCCATCGAAAGCATCAACGAGGGCTTCGCTTTGTTCGACGCCGACCTGCGCTGCGTCGTCGCCAACAGCCGCCTGCAGGAGCTCTATCCGGTCTCCGGACACCTGGCGAAACAGGGCGGCAGTCTGGAAGACATGCTGCGCTACGGCGCGGAGAACGGCGAATATCCGGGCGTCGAGGGGCCGGAGCAGGTGGATGCCTTCGTCAAGGTGTGGATGTCGTGCTTCACCAGCGGCCAGGCTTTCGTCGGCGAAAGCGAGCTGACGGGCGATCGTTGGCTCATGGTCAGCCATCATCCGACGGCCAGCGGCGGCTATGTCAGCGTGCGCGCCGACATTACGGCGCAGAAACAGCGCGAAGCGGAGCTGCAGGACGCCAAGTTCGATCTCGAGGCGAGATCCAGCGAGCTGATGACGCTGGCCAGTGAACTGGAAAGCGCGCGCCGTGTAGCCGACATGGCCAACCTCAGCAAGTCGCAGTTCCTCGCCAACATGGCGCACGAACTGCGCACGCCCTTGAACGCCATCAACGGCTTCTCGGAGCTCATCCTCAACGATGCCTTCGGCCCTATGCAGCCGCCGAAATACCGCGAGTATGTGGAGTTCATCAGCCAGGGCGGCTCGCACCTCTTGTCGCTGATCAACGACATCCTGGATCTGTCGAAGATCGAGGCCGGCAAGATGGAGCTGCACATCGAAGCCGTGCCGACCGATCAGGTCGTCTATCAGGCCGCCGAATCCGTCCGCAAGATGGCGGACGACCGGAGCGTGGAGCTGCGCTCCGACGTCGCCAACGACTGCCCGATCCTGCACGCCGATCCGCGCGCGGTGCGCCAGATCCTGCTCAACCTGTTGTCCAACGCGGTCAAGTTCACGCCGGCGGCCGGCTCGGTCACGATCGGCGTCACGCGCAACGGCGGCGATGGCATCCACATCTCGATCGCCGACACCGGCATCGGCATGACCGAGGCGGAAGCGGCGAAGGCGTTCGAGCTGTACGGCCAGGTTGAATCCGATCTCACCAAGAAGACCAAGGGCACCGGCCTCGGCCTGCCGCTGGTCAAATCGCTGGCCGAACTGCATGGCGGCTCGCTCTCGCTGGTCAGCGAGAAGGGCAAGGGCACGATCGTCACGGTCTTCCTGCCCTGGCACGCCGATCTGCCGATCAGGCTCAGCTAGGGCGTGAACTCATAGGACCCCAAGAGCGGGTCGGCGCATTCCGCCATTCTCCGCCAACCGGACATGGCGGAAACCGCCTCCAATGGCCCTAGCGGACAACTATATGCTAGTCTCGCGAGCCATCAAACGGACGGCAGGTGACAGCAATGTTGGAAACGGACAAAGTGTTCGCTGGCTCGATTCCGGAGAACTACGACCGCTATATGGTGCCGTTGATCTTCGAGCCGTTCGCCGCAGATCTTGCACGACGAGCAGCATCCTTGTCGCCCAGCGCCGTTCTGGAAATCGCCGCGGGCACCGGGGTTGTCACCCGCGCATTGGCGCCAAGATTATCGCCCGGCGCAAGCTATATCGTAACCGACCTCAACCAGCCGATGCTCGACTACGCCGCTTCGCGACAACCTCCCGACAGTCGCGTCAAATGGCGCCAAGCGGATGCCCTGGCGCTACCGTTTGAGAATGCGGCCTTCGATCTCGTTTGTTGCCAGTTCGGCGCGATGTTCTTTCCCGACCGCACATCCGCCTACCGCGAGGCGAAGCGAGTCCTGAAGCCCGGAGGCCATTTCCTGTTCAACGTATGGGATCGCATCGAGGAGAATGTATTTGCGGATGATGTGACGAATGCCCTCGCAATGATTTTTCCGAACGATCCGCCGCGCTTTCTGGCGCGCACGCCACACGGCTACCACGATACGGCAGTGATCCGCGGCGAACTGGAGGATGCAGGTTTCTCTCGTGTGGCGATCGAGACGAGAGCTGAACAAAGCTATGCATCCTCGCCGCGCCTTCCGGCCATCGCCTATTGTCAGGGAACTCTTCTTCGCAATGAAATCGAGGCCAGAGACGCGGGAAAACTGGAAGCCGCAACCGACTATGCCGCATCCGCGATTGCGGACCGGCATGGCAGCGGCGCGGTTGCCGCCAAAATTCAGGCGCACGTAGTCGTGGCTACCGCGTAGGTGTGGAGCGGCCGAGACGCTAGTTGCCGCCCAGGAAATAGTCCGGCAGCGCGAGCGAGAAGCTCGACACGTACGTCACCAGGAACAGGGCCGCCAGCAGCGCGCCGTAGAACGGCAAGATGGTGCGCATCACATGCGCGACCGAGACGCCGCCGATGGCGCAGCCGACGAACTGCGTGGTGCCGACCGGCGGGGTGTTCAGCCCCAGCGCGCAATTGATCAGCATCAACATGCCGAACTGCACCGGCCCCATGCCGAACTGCATGCAGATCGGCAGGAAGATCGGCGTGCAGATGAGGATGGTCGCCGCCATGTCGAGGAAGGTGCCCAGCAGGAACAGGATGAGGTTGACCAGGAAAAAGATCATGATGGGCGAGGTCGAGACCTGGGTCAGCGCGTGCGCCGTGAGGTCGGCGACGCTGTAGAGGCTGATGAGGTAGCCGAAGGTGTTGGAGATGCCGATCAGCAGCAGGACGATGCCGGTGGTCTTCACCGCCTTGGCCGCCGCCTTCAGCAGATGCTCGATCGTCAGGCTGCGATAGAAGAAGAACCCGAGCAGGATCGCATAGACCACCGCGACCGCCGCGGACTCGGTCGCGGTAAAGGCGCCGGACAGGATGCCGACGATGATGATGACGATGACAAACAGGCCCGGCAGCGCCGCTCCGAAGGAACGCAGGATCGGCGTCCAGCCCGGAAACGCGCCGGACGGGTAGCCGCGCTTGATGGCCACCAGATAGGCCGCCACCAGCATGCAGATCATGAGCAGCGCGGCCGGCAGCAGGCCCGCCAGGATCAAGGCGGCGATCGACACTTTCCCGCCGGCCGCCAGCGAATAGATGATCATGTTGTGGCTGGTCGGCATCAGCGCGCCGACCAGTGACGCATGGGTCGTCACGTTGACGGCGTAGTCGGCGTCGTAGCCTTCCTTTTTCATCATCGGGATCATGACCGACCCCATCGCCGACACATCGGCGACCGGCGAGCCGGAGACACCGCCGAACAAAGTGCAGGCGACCACGTTCGACATGCCGAGCCCGCCGCGGATATGGCCGACCAGATTGCGCGCGAAGGAGACGATGCGGTCGGCGACGCCGCTATAGAGCATCAGCTCGCCCGCGAAGATGAAGAACGGAATCGCGAGGAAGGAAAAGATGTTCATGCCCGCCGTCATGCGCTGGAACACCACCGCCAGCGGCAGCCCCTCGTAGAGGATGGTGGCGACCGCCGAGAGGCCGATCGCGAAGGCGACCGGCACGCCGATCAGGAGCAGCAGGATGAAGCTGAGGCAGAGGATTGTCAGTGCCAAGAGGGAACGACCTTCTCGCCGGCGGCCAGCGCCAGGATATGCTCGACGGAGAACAGGGCGATCAGCACGCCGGCGATCACCAGCGGGATGTGATTGATGCCCTCGGGCAGGCCGAGGATGGGAATCTTGTAGGCCATCACCGAGGCCGCGAGCACGCCGCCGTGCCAGGCCATCAGGACGCCGAACAGTCCGACCAGGGCATGAATGATGTATTCGAACCAGATGCGGTGGCGCTCCGGCAGCGCGAAGGCGATCACCGAATCAAGCCCGATATGCCCCGCATCGCGCACCCCGACAGCGGCGCCCAGCATGGTGACATAGAGCACCAGCACGAGCGCGAGGGCCTCCGCCCAGGTCGGCGTGTCGTTGAGCACATAGCGCCCGAACACCTGCCAGGCGACCACCACGACGATCGCCAGCAATCCCGCGACCGCCGCGAACATGCAGAGCCGCGCGATCCAGGCGTTGATGGGTGTCAGGAGGCGGAGGAACACTGAATTCACCCCCTAATAACAAGTTCCCTTCGCCCCTTGCGGGAGAAGGATACGTAGGCTTGGCGAGGCGCGGCCGAGCCCGCTGGCGCTCGCCAAGCCTCCGCAACCCTCTCCCGCGAGGGGAGAGGGGACCCCTTCTTGTGTTGCGAGCATGCGATGGCTCCGGGAGCTACTCCGTCGCCTGGATCTGCTTGATCAGTTCCTGCAGCTTCGGGTCGGCGGCGAACTTGTCGTAGACCGGCTTGGCGGCGTCGACGAAGCCCTGGCGGTCGATGTCGGTGATGATGGTGGCGCCGCCCGCTTCGACGGTCTGGCGCGACCTCGCTTCCTGCGCATCCCACAGCTCGCGCATATAGGGCACCGATTCCTTGGCGGCCTTGCGAATGATGCCCTGTTCCTCCGGCGTCAGCGTGTCCCAGATCACCTTGGAGAACACCAGCAGTTCCGGCGACATCGAATGCTCGGTCAGGCTGTAGAATTTCGCGACCTCGTAATGGTGCGAGGATTCATAGGACGGCCAGTTGTTCTCCGCCCCATCCACCACGCCGGTCTTCAGCGCGGTGTAGACTTCGGCGTAAGGCAGCGGTGTCGGGTTGCCGCCCATCGACTGGATCAGCGTCACCCACATGTCCGATTGCTGCACGCGCAGCTTCATGCCCTTCACGTCGGCGACGGACCTGATCGGCTTGCTGGTGGTGTAGAAGGAGCGCGAGCCGCTGTCATAGAAGGCAAGGCCGATGAAGCCCTGCGATTCCAGCGATGCCAGGATCGCGTCGCCCACCGGGCCGTCGAGGCACTTGCGCATGTGCGCCTTCGACTTGAACAGGAAGGGCAGGGCCGGCACGATCGTCTCCGGCACGATGTTGTTGAAGGCCGCGACGTTGACGCGCACCATGTCGAGCGCGCCCAGCTTCACCTGCTCGACCGTGTCCTTCTCCGAGCCCAGCGCGCTGTTGCCGAACACCTTGATGGTGTCCTGGCCGCCGGTCTGTCCGGAGATGATCTCGCTCATCTTCTTCACCTCCATCACGGTCGGGTAGTCGTCCGGATGGACGTCGGCGGAGCGGAACTCCTTGGCGAAGGCCGGGCTGGCGAGCGTCAGCGCGACGGCGAGGCCAATCAGCATGCGGGTCAGTTTGATCATGGCGGGATCTCCTCCTTATCGGCGGCGATTGCTTTGATCGTCGCTCGTCATTCCCTGAATGAGCGTTGTCGTGACATCATACAACTGGATCACGCCTGGATCAATCCAAACGTTTAGCCTGCACAAATGCCCGCCAGTTGTCATACATCATGTTTG
>DASYRS010000570.1:0-11997 GCA_036004205.1 Dongiaceae bacterium | reverse complement strand
AATTGTCGACGCCGACCGCGGCGCGATAGGCCTTGTCCGCGTCGCTCTGCTTAGGCCCGGCATAGCGTGGATAGGCTTCCCAGAAATAGGTGCCGTCGAGGAATTCGAGGCCGGGACTGGCGATATCCACCGCCTCGAGTGAATCGATGAAGCCGAATATCTGCGGCCGGTTGGAGCCGTAGAACTCGCCCATCTCTTTGACGAAAGTCAGCACTCCCGGCCCTACCATGACGTGGTAGAGCACCTCGGTATCGCTCGGAATCTGCGGGAAATATTTGGTGTAGGAGGTTTCCGTCGCCGGGATCGGCAGCAGCGCCAGCACCTTGCCGCCCTGCTTCTCGATCGCCGCGCTGAAATAGTCGCGGTGATCATAGCCGAAGGCGTAGTCGGGGAAGATCATGGTGACCTTCTTGCCGAGGTTCTTGGCGATCCACGGCGCCATGGAGCTGACCTGCGCCTTCACGTCAGTGATGCCCGGCTGGAAGGTGTAGCGGTTGAGCGCGCCGGAGGCGACATGGTGGCCTTCGCTCACCACGAAATAGGGCATCTTCAGTTCGCCCGCGCGCGGCGCCGAGCCCATCACGACATGCGAGAACAAGGTGCCGAAGGTGACGTCGACCTTGTGCTGGGAAGCGAACTTCTCGACCACTTCCGCGCCGCGCTTGGGATCGGTGCCGTCATCCTCGGTGATCAGCTCGATCGGCCGGCCGGCGATGCCGCCGGCATCGTTGATCAGCTTCACCGCCGCGTTGGTGGTGCGCTCATACCAGCGGCCATAGGCGGCGCCGATGCCGGTGCGGTGCGCCTGGAAGCCGATCTTGATCGGCTCGGCCGCCTGCACCTGGATATAGCGCACGAAGCCGGGCGCGAGGCCGAGCGCGGCGCTGCCGCCCGCGACCGCGCCGAGGCCCTTGAGCGCGGTGCGGCGCGTGATTGGAGTCTTGGAACGAGTCATCGCAAACCTCCCCCAGTTGAGTGGATCCCTGTTCAGGCGGTGCCGCGCCAGCTCGGCGTCTTGTAGATCGTTCGTATACGAACTTTATCACGGAGATGCCAAAACTCAACCGGCTGCTGGCGTCGAGAGCAGCCAGAGGCCGAACAAGGTGTAGGCGACCATCAGGACGGCCAGCGGCGCCTGGCTTGCCAGCGCCATGCGGCGGTTCGCTTCCCGTCGCAGGGTGATGAGGTGTGCCACCAGCACGGCGACGATGTGGCCAAGGACGATGCCGGCCGCCTGCAGGTTCCAGATGACGGCGACGCTGTCATGGTTGGACAGGAATGAGGTCGTGACGCCATGCATCCGCTCCTCGGAATCGAACCAGCCGAGCCCGAACGGATCGGTCGCCGCGATCGCGGCATACTGGCCGTTCACCAGGAACGAAGTCAGGTAGTGCGCGAATTGATAGCCGATGGAAATCGGCAGGATCGAGGCGGCGAGGGCGCCGGCTTGCCGCCAGAACGGGTCATGCTGCCCCGCCAGCGCGCGGCCACCCCAGATGCAGGCCAGGAATGCCGCGTTGAGCGCGATCCACAGCGCGGCGAGGCCGAAGCTGTTGACGCCCATCACCGCGCTGCGCCCCGGAAACTCCAGCGGGTTGATGTCGCTGAGGGCCAGCCACCAGAAGGTCCGGCTGAGCCCGTCGAACGACACCGTCGCGAGGGTGAGCAGAACGAACAGGATCCCGCTCGGCGGCAAAGGCGGCAGGTCGGCCAGGGCGCGCCCAGGACTGGCCAGGTGGAATTGCCGCCGCCCCGGCGCCGCCGGCTCGGACTGCAACGGCGCCACCCGCGCGATCAGCGCGAAGAACACGGAGAAAGTCTCGGCGCGCTCCAGCCATGCTTTCTCCCCGAACAGCGCCATGCCGATCCAGGTCACGACGCTATAGACGATGATTGCCTGCGCCAGGATGGCGGGATCGTCGGGCGCGGGATGGATCAATTCGAACCAGGCGAAAGCGAGCAGGCCGAGGATCGCCGGCCAGTAGCCGAGACGATAGGTCAGCGGCGCCCTGCGCAACCTCGGCAATCGGAACGGCCCGACCCAGGGATTGAGATAGCGCCACAAATTACCGAAGAGCGCGTGCGCCAGCGTCACGCCGATCCACCAGATGGTCCAGACGGTGAGCGGCAGCGGGTTGTCCAGAGGATCGCGGCTGCCGAAATAGCCGGCGAGGATCAGCAGCGCGAGCAATGCGAAGGATGCGAAGCTGATCCGAGTCTCAGCTGGAACGCGGACTTGTCCCAGCTTAAGCCGCGTCTCGGACCAGCGTTTCAACCGGTCCGCTGGCACCGCCAGCAGGATCAAGAACGACGCCGCCACCGCGAGCGCCCCACCGAGCAGATAGTAGCCCGTCGGCAGCAGCAAAATGAACGCACGCTCGGACGTGTGGGCGAGGGCGGGGGTCGATGATATCACCAGCAGCGCGACTGAAAGAGCCAACCCCCTCCCCCAGATTGGGCGAGGGTT
Source organism: Dongiaceae bacterium (assembly GCA_036004205.1). GTDB lineage: Bacteria > Pseudomonadota > Alphaproteobacteria > Dongiales > Dongiaceae > Dongia_A. Next base: position 9,530 of record DASYRS010000570.1, on the reverse strand, counting down.
GGGGTGGGGGAAGCGAGCGATGATTCTAGCCATAGGAGACGCGGCTTCCCCCTCCCTAACCCTCCCCCGTGTCGGGGTAGGGGAATATCTCCATTCCGGAAGTCGCGAGTATGCTCAGCGCCCACCCGACACGTTGAACAAGGTCCCCGTCACATAGCTCGCCTTGTCGGACAGCAGCCACAGCACCGCTTCCGCCACCTCCGCCGCGGTGCCGCCGCGGCCGATGGGAATGTTGGGCGCAAGCTTCGCGATCCGGTTCTCCATCCCCGTGTCGTCCTGCATGTCGGTGTCGATCAGGCCCGGCCGGATGCCGTTGACGCGGATGCCGTCGCCCGCGACTTCCTTGCCGAGGCCCATGGTCAGCACGTCGATCCCGCCCTTGGCGGTGCCGTAAGGAACGAACCCGCCCGCGCCATAAAGCTGGGATGCCATGGAAGAAAGCGTGACGATCGCGCCGCCTTTGCCGCCGCGCGACTTGCCCATGCGCCGCACCGCCTCGCGCAGGCAGATCAGGTGCGCGGTCAGGTCGACGTCGATGATGCGCCTGATTTCCTCTACCGGGATGTCGGCGAGGGGCGAAGCCTGGTGGATGATGCCCGCATTGCTGACGAAGGCGTCGACATAGCCGAACTCCTTTGCCGCCTGATCGAACAGCGAAACGACCTGGTCCGGATCGGCGACGTCGGACTGGATCGCCACCGCCTTGCGGCCCGCTCCCTGGATGTCCGCCACGACCGCCTTGGCCGCATCCACGCGGCCGGCATAGCTCAGCACCACGTCGTAGCCGTCGCGTGCCGCCAGGCGGCACACCGCGGCGCCGATGCCGCGCGATCCACCCGTCACCAGAAGGGTCTTGGCCATCATTCCCGTCCTTTCGATTGTCCGGTTCACGGCTAACATTGGAGTGGGTTCCCGGCAAGCGTCTCCCGGTTGACGGGGACATGGCCGCGATGATCAATGAAGCGATCCAGGATCAGGAATTCCCCATGTCTCTCCCGCCTTATGCCCGTATCGTCCAGGACCTGCCCTCGACCGTGCCGTTCGTCGGGCCGGAGGCGCAGGAGCGCAAGCGCGGCCGCCTGTTCCGCGCGCGCATCGGCGCCAATGAAAGCCTGTTCGGCCCGTCGCCGCGCGCGATCGAGGCGATGCGCGCGGAAGCGGTCGAGGCCTGGAAGTATTGCGACCCGGAGAATCACGATCTGAAGCAGGCGCTCGCCGCCAAGCACGGCGTGAAGCCGGAGAATATCGTGGTGGGCGAGGGGATCGACGGTCTGTTCGGCTATATCGTGCGGCTGTTCGTGGAGCCGGGCGTGACGGTCGCAACCTCGCTCGGCGCCTATCCCACCTTCAACTTCCACGTCGCCGGCTTCGGCGGGCGGCTGGTGACCGCGGCCTATGTCAACGATCGCGAAGACCCGGATTCCCTGGTGGCGCTGGCGAGCAAGGAGCGGGCGCGCCTGGTGTTCCTCGCCAATCCCGACAACCCGATGGGCTCCTGGTGGGATGGCGCGGCGGTGCAGGCGATGATCGCGCGGCTGCCGGCCGATTGCCTGCTGTGCCTGGACGAGGCCTATTGCGAGTTCGCGCCGGCCGGCACCACGCCGCCGCTCGACGTCTCCAACCCACAGGTCATCCGCTTCCGCACGTTCTCGAAGGCCTATGGCATGGCGGGCGCGCGCATCGGCTACGCGATCGGCGAAGCGGGCGTGATCAAGAGCTTCGACAAGATCCGCAACCATTTCGGCGTCAACCGCATCGCCCAGGCCGGGGCCCTCGCCGCCCTCGGCGACGAAGCGCATCTCAAATGGGTGATCGGTCAGGTCTCGGCCGCGCGCGACCGCATCGCCGCCATCGGCCGCGCCAACGGTCTAGAGCCGCTGCCATCCGCCACCAACTTCGTCACCATGGATTGCGGCCGCGACGGCGCCTATGCCCGCCGTGTGCTGGCCGCGCTCATCGAGCGCGATGTCTTTGTCCGCATGCCGGGCGTCGCGCCGCAAGACCGCTGCATCCGCATCAGCGCGGGGACCAAGGCGGATTTCGACGTGTTCGAGGAGGTGCTGCCGGAGGCGTTGAAGGCAGCCAGCTAGGCCGGCAGCAGCACCGCCGCGTCCGGTTCCCAGGTGAGCCACACCGGCTTTCCCACGGGATCGGCGCCGTCGACCCGGCGTTCGCCGTTCTGGAGCGCGACCGCCAGCGGCTTGTCGCAGCCTTCGACGTTCACATAGAAGTGGCTGCGATCGCCAAAATAGGCGACGGCGCCGACCTTGCCGGCAAGCATGTTGACGCTGAGGCTCGGGCGGTCCCACGACATCTGAAGCTTCTCCGGCCGGATCGCCACCAGCACGGGCGCGCCCTGCGGCGGCGATCCGTTCTCGGTCCGCGCTTCGAAGGCGCCGAGCGCGCCGGCCGCGACATTGGCCCGCCCGTGGGTGATGGCGCTGACCGTGCCGGGCAGGATGTTCATGGTCCCGATGAACTCCGCGACCTCGCGGCAGTTCGGCGCTTCGTAGAGCCGGGTCGCGTGATCGATCTGCAGGACCTTGCCGCGCGACATCACGGCGACGCGGTCGGAGAGGGTGAGCGCCTCCTCCTGGTCGTGGGTCACGAACACGAAGGTGATGCCGACGGTGCGCTGGATCTGGCGCAGCTCGATCTGCATCTCCTCGCGCAGTTTCTTGTCGAGCGCGCCCAGCGGCTCATCCAGCAGCAGCACCTTGGGCTGGCACACCAGAGCGCGGGCGAGGGCGACCCTCTGGCGCTGCCCGCCGGATAGCTGGTCGGAGCGGCGCTCGCCATAACCCGGCATCTTGATGAGCTCCAGCGCCTGCGCGACGATGCGCGCGGTCTCGGCCTTGCCGAGGTTCCGCTTGCGCAGGCCATAGGCTATGTTCTCCCGCACGTTCAGATGCGGGAAAATCGCGTAGCTCTGGAACACCATGTTGGTCGGCCGCGCATGTGGCGGCACCGTCGACATCGGCTGGCCGTCGATCAGCAATTCGCCGGACGTCGGCAACTCGAATCCGGCGAGCATGCGCAGCAAGGTGGTCTTGCCGCAGCCCGACGGCCCCAGCAGCGAAAAGAACTCGCCGCGCCGGATCTCGAACGAAACCTCGTCCACCGCCCTGACCGACGCGAAATGCTTGGAGACGTTCTGAATCGAGATGATGGAATCGGTGTCGGGCATGATGTCAGAACGCTCCCGGCTTGCTGGATTGGACGCCGCGGCGGCGCAGCCATTCGGAAAAAATCACGATGACGATCGAGACCGCCAGGATGCAGCTGCCGAGCGCCAGGGTCGGCGGCAGGTTGTTGGGAAAGCGCAGCTGGCTGTAGAGGAAGACCGGCAGGGTCTGTTCCGTCCCGCTCAGGAAGAACGCCATCACGAATTCGTCGAACGAGGCGGTGAAGCACATGAGCAGGCTGGCGACGATGCCGGGCAGGGCGATCGGAAAGGTCACACGCCAGAAGGTCATCCAGGCATTCTCGCCGAGGTCGTTGGACGCCTCCTCCAGCCCCTTGTCGAATCCCTCCAGGCGCGAGATCAGCACCATCATGGAATAGGGCACGCAGATGAGGACGTGGCCGGCGCCGATCGTCCACAGCGTCAGGGGGATGTCGAACACCTTGCGCAGGATCACCAGCAGCGCGATGGCGAGGATCAGGCTCGGCACCACCAGCGGCAGCATGATCGTTCCCATCACCGGCCCCTTGCCGGGCAGGACATAGCGGGTCGCCGCCATCGCCCCCAGTAGGCCGAAGATCGTGCTCACCACCGAAACGCTGATGCCGACGATGATGCTGTTCCGCACCGAATGAACCAGCGAGCCGTTGGCCGCCATGGTCTGGTAGGCCCTGACGGTGAAGCCCTTCAGGGGAAAAATTGCGACCGTGCTGTCGTTGAAGGAGAACAAAGGGATCAGCAGCACCGGCAGATAGAGGAAGAATGCGAACGCGATCGCATACAGAGTGAGGGAATCGATCCGCACGCGCGTCATCAACCGACCCTCTGCTGCATCTTGCGATAGCCGATGGACCACAGGAACAGGCACACGATCAGGGTGACGATCAGCATCATCACCAGCGATATCGCAGAACCCAGCGGGACGTCGTTGGCGCGCCCGAACAGGGTCTGGATCGCGTTGCCGATCATGATGCCGGACGGGCCGCCGACCAAAGTCGGCGTCACGTAGTCGCCGACCGTCGGGATGAAGACCAGCAAGGTCGCCGCGATCACGCCGGGCGCGGACAGTGGCAGGGTCACACGGAAGAACCGCGCCATCGGCTTGTCGCCAAGATCGCTTGCCGCCTCCAGCAGCGACCGGTCGATCTTTTCCAGCGATACGTAGATCGGCAGGATCGCGTAGACGGCCCAGGCATGGGCGAGGGTGATGATGACGGCGGCCGGATTGTAGAGCAGGAACTCCAGCGGCTGGTCGATCAGCCCGAGCTTCATCAGCCCCGAATTGATCACGCCGTTGAAGCCGAGGATCAGCTTCCAGGAGAAGACCCTGAGCAGATAGCTGGTCCAGAACGGCAAGGTGATGACCATCAGCCAGATCATCTTGCGGCGCTTGACCCGGAAGGCGAGGAAATAGGCCATCGGATAGGCGACCAGCACCACCGCCATGGTCGCGGCCAGCGACATCAGGATCGACTTGATCAGGAGCACGACGTAGACCGCGCGCTTGAACGGGAATGGAATCCCCATCCAATAGGCGACCTCTTCGTCCGGTGCGCTCGGCTCGATCAGATGCCAATAGTTGGCCAGGGTCGGCGTGCGGTCGATCTCGAGCAGGTGTTGGGTCCAGAAGCTCATCGCGATCAGCGCCGCCAGCGGCGCGATCAGCATCGCGAGCATCACCAGGATGGTCGGCGACATCAGCAGATAGCCGCGCGCCCAGTCATGCCGCCGCAGCCACGCGCCGTGCCAGCCGCTCCATGCCGTCAGTCCCGGCGCCCGGCCGGGCTCGGCAACCGCCATCTCCCACGCCCCCGCTTGCTGCGTCGGCTCCATGATAGGGCCGGCGTCCCAACCTTGTTGCGCAAAAATAGATACCGCATGCCGGACGCTGTCAACTTTCATGAACGATGGTTCATGGTGTTGACATTGCGTCCGATCTGGCACCCAATTCGTGCAACGCGGAAAGCAATCTCACAACGGGACAGGGAGCGGGACAATGAATCGAATCAAGTTCATCGATCGCATGGCGCAGGGCAAGCTGTCGCGCCGCCAGATGCTCGCGGGGGCGGGCGCGTTCGGCGTGGGCGTGACCTTGCTGCCGCGGCTGGCAAAGGCCGATCCGCTGGTCTGCATGGAATGGGCCGGCTATGACACGCCCGATCACTTTGGTTCCTACGTCGCCAAGCACGGCTCCCCGCCCGACTTTTCGATCTTCGCCAACGAGGACGAGGCGCTGCAGAAGATTCGCGCCGGCTTCAACGCCGACATCATGCATCCCTGCACCTATTCGGTGGTGCGCTTCACCGAGGCGAAGCTGGCGGCGCCGATCGACACCTCCAAGCTCAGCAACTGGCCCGACGTCATCCCCGCGCTGCAGACCGTGCAAGGCGTGGTCGTCGACGGTAATGTCGTGATGGTGCCGGCCGACTGGGGCAATTCCAGCATCGCCTATCGCACCGATCTGGTGGATGGCGAGGACGGGGAATCCTGGAACGTGCTGTATGGCGACAAGTACGCCGGCAAGGTCGCCTTCACCGACAGCGAGGTGGCGGTGGAGATCGCCGGCCTGCTGCTCGGCTATACGCCGCAGAAGATCTGGGAAATGTCGGACGAGGAGCTGGCCGCGACCAAGCCGATCGTGCAGAAGCTGGTGAAGAACAGTCGTTTCATCTGGAGCGACCCGACGCAGCTCAACCAGGCGCTGGCCTCGGGCGAGATCGTCGCCGGCTATGCCTGGAACGAGACGGTGAAGACCCTGAAGGCCGAAGGCGTGCCGATGAAATACGCGGTACCGAAGGAAGGCATCTTCACCTGGCTGTGCGGCCTCACCATGCTGAATGTGGGCAAGGCCGACCCCGCCGCGGTCTATGATTTCCTCGATGCCTGGCTGTCGCCCGAGACCGGCAAGTATCTGATCGAGAATACCGGCTACGGCCATAGCAACCGCAAGGCGTTCGAGATCGCAGCACCGGAGCAGGTGGCCGCTCTCGGCATCACCGATCCGGTGAAGGCGCTGGCGAACGGCATCTTCTTCCAGCCGGTCGAGGCCGAACGCGAAGCCAAATACATCAAGCTCTGGGAAGAGTGCAAAGCGCTCTGAGGCAATCCTTCAGAAGCCCTTCCTTCCCGTCGCGAGAGGGGACGGAGGGGCTTACCGCGATCGGCAAGAGATCACACCAGAGAATGATTTTGAGCCCTTATGGGCGCGTCGCGCTGCGTTTGCTTAGTTTTTAATTAACTACTAAATGTTCAACTAGCCTTATCCGCCAATGGCTTCGGGGATGGAGCTTGCATTGGCGTGGTTTGAGGCGGGCCGTGGCTGTCGACTTAACGCATAACGCACGCAGATTGGGCTTGTGGCAGCGGTTCCGCACGGTCGGGGTTCCGCTCTTCCCGACGCGCGAGGACTCGATCGCCAGGATCCCGGCGGCGCCGGTCGTCGCGCCCAAGGTGGTTTCCATCCCTCGATCGCGCCCCGCCGTCAATCAGGACGCGCTCGTCAATCTCATCATCGATCACGTCGACGCGGCGATCACCGTCTATGACGCGGACGGCAATCTCATCCGCGTGAATAAGGGCGCCGAACGGATCAGCGGCTTCTCCTTCGCCGAGATGCGCAATCCCGCGACCTGGCGCCATCTCATACCGGGCGACGATCATCGCCGCGTCATGGCCATCCTGGGTCGCCGGCGCGTGGAAGAGTTCCCGATCATCAACGTCAACCCCTGGGTCCACAAGGACGGCACGCAGCGTCTGCTGCGCTGGTCGAACGTCGCGCTGCCCGATTCCGAAGGCGGGGTGGCGATGATCGTGTGCATCGGCTTCGACATCACCGAGCAGCACCAGCTCGAGATGACGCTGACCAAGGCGAAGAACGAGGCGGAGCAGGCCAACCGCGCGAAGTCCGAGTTCCTTGCCAACATGAGCCACGAATTGCGCACGCCGCTGAACGCGATCCTCGGCTTCTCGCAAGTGATCCGCGACCGGCATTTCGGCGACGACGCCACGCGCTACAACGAATACGCCTCGAACATCCATGACAGCGGCGAGATGCTGCTCGCCATCATCAACGACATCCTCGAGATGTCGAAGCTGGAGGCCGGCAAGCTCAAACTGGCGGAAGAGACGGTCGACCTCGGCAAGGTGGTGGAATCCTGCCGCAAGATGGTCGCCGCCCGCGCGCAGGATGGCCGCATTGCCTTGACCAGCAGCCTGCCCGCGCAGCAGATCGCGCTGCGCGGCGATGAGCGGGCCTTGAAGCAGATCCTGCTCAACCTGTTGTCCAACGCCATCAAGTTCACCCAGCCGGGCGGCAACGTCTCGATCGCGATCAGCAGGACGGAGAGCGGAGAGATTCAGCTCAACGTCACGGATACCGGCATCGGCATCCATCCGGCCGCCCAGCAGAAGGTGTTCCAGCCGTTCTTCCAGGTCGATGCGACGGCCACCCGCAGCAAGAGCGGAACCGGCCTCGGCCTTGCCATCAGCAAGCACCTGGCGGAGCTGCATGGCGGCACAATCGGCATCGACAGCTCGCCCGGAATCGGCACTACTGTCATGGTGACTTTGCCCGCGTCGCGGGCCGTCAGCCAGGACAGCGCAGGATGAGCCGAAGCATCACCCCGATCTCCACGACCCCGTTCCAGCCCTACGATCTCGAAGGACCCGTGCAGCCGGAGATGTCATGGCTGCCGATCAGCTTCCGCAAGGAAACCGGCGTCGGCAGCTATCTCATGCGCATGCAGCCGGGCGCCGAGACGATCGCGCACGATCATCCGGGCTACGAGGAATTCGTGGTGCTGGAAGGGGAGTTGATCGATTCCGACGGCACGGTGTTCAAGGCCGGCGACTTCATCTCCTTCGCGCCCGGCACCCGCCATTCGTCGCGCACCGAGACCGGCTGCGTCCTGGCCGTGTTCGAGTGGCGGAATAGGCCATAATCAGAAATCCCCTCCCCAAAATAAGGGGAGGGGATCGCTGACAATCTTCGAGTAGCTAGGCCGCCTGCTTCAGGTGGTGCTCCGCCTGCCGATGGGTGGCGTGCTTGCGCTCTGTTGCGGGCTTTTCCGCTTCAGCCGCTGGCTGAGCAGCTTCCGTGAGGTCGGCTGCGGCAAGCCGGCAGGTCTCCAATATCCGATTGCCCTGGTCGACATATTGCTCGACCGCGGATTGCACCCAGCGCTGCTGGAGTGCCAGCACGTCATTGAGGCTCCGGCATTCTGACCATTCGCGAACGGTCGCCATATTGGCGTCGACCCGGCGCTGGACGAAACCGGTAACCTCATCGCGCATCGCCGCAAACAATCTCCCATAAGTCTCGCCGGAACGGCCGGCTTGCTGTGACCAGGCTTCCGTCAGTTGAGCCTGGAGACCCGCAGCATCGCGCGCCGTCGCCTTTTCGGATTTCCGCATCGTCACCTCCCATACAGAAAATAGTTCAACCTTGGCCGGTCAATAGCGCCCGCTTGGCATTGGCCACTCTCTGGCCCTGCCGTATCGCCTTTTGGCGCATCTGCCCGGTTTTGCACGTCGTTGCGCGCTGTTGTCCGCGTCGGCCACTGCATCATCGGTTCGCGGCCGTTGGCGCGAAGCGTGGAATAGGCTGGTCGCTTCGTATTGCGGAACCAGGACATGCTAGCCGAACCATTATGGACCATGCGAGTCGAATCTTATCGGCCGCGCATGAATCTGTGATGACGGCATTGCACTTTGCCGGATGATAGTGCTTGCGGGTCGTTGAATCGATTTTGGTGAACCATTCGTTCCGGATCGGCCAGGAACGCGCAAAAAACATTCTGCCCTTGGCCCCGCGACTGGGCTTTCGTTATGGTGGGCGACCGAAAATTTCACACGCGCTCCTCCAGTGCCGAAATCAGATCGTTCCAATCAACCGCGCAAGCCACGCAACACCCTGAAGGTCGCCCGCAAGGCGGTGCGCGACATCCGGCGCGAACAGCTGATCGAGGCGGCGATCCGCGCCATCAGCCAGCACGGCATCGGCGAAACCACCATCGCCGACGTGGTGCAGGAGGCCGGCATGGCCAACGGCGCGGTCAACCAGTATTTCGCCAGCAAGGATATGCTGCTGCTGGAAGCGCTGCGCGCGGTGACGGGCGAGTTCCGCGCCATCTGGCATCAGGCGCGCACCAAGGCGGGCGACGACCCGGCCGCGATCCTGGAGGCGGTGACCATGGCGCAGCTGCATCCGAAGGTGTGCCGGCACGAGCGCATCTCGGTCTGGGTCGCCTATTGGAGCGAGACGCGCTTCCGTCCGCAATACATGGACGTCTGCACCGAGAGCGATGCGGAATATGGCGAGGCGCTGATGACCGCCTGCCGTGCCCTC
>DASYRS010000569.1:0-7453 GCA_036004205.1 Dongiaceae bacterium | reverse complement strand
CGGCGCCGACGCCCTTCCCAATCAACGAGCTCTTGTGGATGTGGGTTGCCCCGACCCAGTAGGACCCTGCAAGCACCAGCGCGAGGCCGGCCCCGATCAGATCCCTTCTAAATGCGCCCTGGATCTTCATCGCGCTCATTCCATCTCGGTGATGCCGTATTCCTTGAAGAAGGCATCCTGCTCGCGCACGACGCTCGCCAAGAACGCCGTGAACTCCTCATGGGTCATGAAGGCAGGGATCAGGTTCGCGGCCTTGTACCACTTCTGGAATTCGGGCTCCACCATCACCTTGGGAATAGCCGTTTCCCAGGCCTTGATAACTTCCGGCGGAAGGCCCTTCGGCCCGACGATGCCGCGGAACTTCTTCACCTCCATGTCGACGCCCGCTTCCTTGGCTGTCTGCGCATCCGGGAAGTCCGGCAGCCGCTGGTCCAGGAAGACGCCGATCACGCGAACTTCGCCGGCATCGAGCTGGCCCTTGAACTCCTGGATCTCGCCGATGCCAAGATCGAGGCTGCCGTTCAGCACGTTGATCATCATGTCGCCGCCGCCGTCGTGGGTGACGATGGTGACGTCGACGCCAGCGAGCTTCTTGAACTTCTCGAGCGCCTGGCGTTCCAGTGCTGCAGGCGTGCCGGTGCCCCACTTCTGCTTGCCGGGATTGGCCTTTGCTTCCTCGATCACCTGGGACAGCGACTTCAACGGGCTGTCCTTGCGGACGTAGATCACCTGCGGGTCCAGGAAGAAGCCGACCACCGGCTCGACCGAATCGTGACCGAACTCCGGCTTGCTGAGCAGCGACATGTTGATGTAGGTCGGCGTCGCCGCATAGAAGATCGAGCCGTCCGCCGGCGAGGTCGCGACCTTTGCGATCGCCTTGGCGCCGCTGCCACCCTTGACGTTCTCGACGGCAAACTCCGCGCCCATGGCCGGCGCCAGGAACTTGATCATCTCACGCAGATAGACGTCGCTACCGCCGCCCGGACTGGAATGGGTGACGAGCGTAACGGTCCCGACGGGATACTTCACGTCTTGGGCAAGCGCGGCGCTGGCCAAAGCCAGGCTTCCGATGCTCGCGGCAATGACTGCAAGTTTGCTCGCTTTCACGAACATGTGCATCTCTCCCAGTAGGTTGATCGCTTGGCGCGATTTTGTTCTCGCCAGGTGGGCCTGGTTCTTGGCGCTCTTGAAGGACATCCTTCAATGCGCATGGATACTCGTTTCACTCGATCGTGCGTGTATGTCCCATGCCTTGCCGCGCGGAGGTCATGCCAGACTGCGTCAGCTTGTCAAAGGCGGCGAACATGCGTTGCTTGCCGTGCTGCACGTGCCGGAAGCTCGCCTCGTAGGCTATGCGGGAGTCGCGCGCTTCCAGTGCGTCTAGAATCGCATGATGTTCCTGGTTCGACTCCCTGAGCGCGTCGCCCTGCACCAGCCCGTGCGTCCGGAACAGCTGGAATTCCTTGACCAGCGATCGATAGCTCTTGATCAGACGGCTGTTGCCCGTGAGCTGCAGAATGACGTCGTGGAATTCGAGGTTGACCGGATAGAAGTGGCGGAAATCGCCGGCTTCGGCCGCGTTGTCCATGTCATCGACGAGCCCGCGCAGCCGCTCCACTTCGGAATCCGTGATCCTTGACGCCAGCAGCGAGCCCGCAAGGCCGGTCAAGCCGGCGCGCAGGTCATAGACTTCCTCGACATCGTGGCGGTCCATGCGCCGCACGAACACGCCGCGATTGGGGATGAGATCGAGCAGTCCCAATTCGACCAGCGCACGGCAGGCTTCGCGGACCGGACCGCGGCTGACACCGAGCCGCAGCGCGACGGCATTTTCGTTGACGCGGCTACCGGTCGGCAACTCGCCGCTCAGGATCAGGCGCTCAATCTCGTGGCGGACCACCCCGCTCAGGGAATTCTCCCGGAGCTGGGCGATGGTCGGAATCGTGGCGGTCAGGTCGCTCATGCCGCTTATAGTTCTATTGTCGACAAGAAATTGTCAACAGTTTACTTAACGAGAGAAATTCGGTATGGATTTTCAGGACCGCAGGGGAAGTGGCGGCAGGTTGCCTGTGACTAAAAGCTTGAACATTGATCGCGATCAGATGGGCGATTGGTAATGGATGCGTTGGCCGAGAAGCTGGCTCAGGCCTGCAAGGTGCTTGCCGATGACGGGCAAGGCGATCTGATCTGGGGCCACGTCACCGCGCGCACCGCGGCCCGCCCCGACCGGTTGCTCATGAAGCCGGCCGGCATCGGCCTCGAGGAAATGGAGCGCGAGGAGGTCATCACCGTCGATCTGGGCGGCGAGCAGACCTCCGGCACGCGGCCGCGCCATGTCGAGGTCTTCATCCACACCGAGATCATGCGCGCGCGGCCGGAGATCCAGGCGGTGGTCCACACCCATCCGCCGCATGCCGTCGCCTTCAGCTCGCTCTGCCGTCCCCTTCTTCCGATCGGCCACGAAGGAGCGCTGTTTTGCGACGGACTCCCGGTCTTCGATCGCACCAGCGACCTCATCGTCACCTCCGAGCTGGGCCGGGATGTGACCGCCTGTCTCGGCGACCATAGTGCCCTGCTGCTGCGCAATCACGGCATCGTCAGCGTGGGCCGATCGATCGAGGAGGCAGTGATGACCGCCGTGCTGCTGGAAAAGGCGTGCAGGGTGCAGCTCATGGCCGAGCAGGCGGGCGGCGCCAAGGCGACCACCAGCAGGAACGAGGCGCAGATCAAGCGCGAGCGGATCTACAGCCCACAATCATTGCAGACGGCCTTCGAATATTGCGTGAGGCGCTATGACATGCGGCATGCGAACTGCGCTCATCATCGGTCGCGCTGATCACGGCCTTCCACGTCTCCCACGCCGTGCTGGTGAAGCGGGGCCGCCTGCTTACCAAACCATAGGTTGGACCCACCATCATGAACCGACACACCGTCACATCGGGAACAGCGACCGCGGCATCGCAGCTCGCCGGCTTCGCGGCGACGCTTCGCTTTGAAGACATCCCGCCTACGGCGGTCGAACGGGCGGTTCATTGCCTGATCGACGCGGTTGCTTGCGCGCTGTTCGGCGCGCGGTTTCCCTGGTGCAGAATGGTCCTGGATCAAACCGGCCTCGATCAGGACAGCGCCTTTCTGCCCATATCGAACGATACCAGGACGGCAATTCGCGAAGCGGCCTTGGTGTGGGGCACGCGCGCGCATGCGTTCGAGCTCGACAGCCTGTGCCGGCCCAGCGCCGGGGTGCATCCCGGCGCGACGGTGGCTTTGCCGGCGCTGGCCATGGCGCGGGCGCGCCGCTCCAGCGGCCGCGACCTGATCACGGCCATCGTCGCCGGCTGCGAAGTGATGTTCCGCATCGGAACGGCAACCTTGCACGCGCCGGAGAAGCGCGGCTTCCACGCGCCCGGCCTGAACGGGCCGTTCGGCGCCGCCATCGCCTGCGGGTCGTTGCTGACTCTGTCCGCGTCGGACCTTGTCAACGCGCTCGGCATCGCGGGATCGTTCGGCTCCGGGCTGCTTGCCTTCAGCAAGGCGGAGCGCGGCGGCATGGTGAAACGGCTGCATATGGGTCGCGCGGCCGAGGGCGGCGTGCTGGCCGCACAACTCGCCGCCGATGGTTTCGAGGGGCCGGCCTCGATTCTCGACGGCAAGTTCGGATTTCTCGAAGCCTATTGCGACCGCAGCGATGCATCGCTGCTGACGGCCGACATCGGCACCCAATGGAATATCCTGACCTTGGCCTTGAAGCCCTATGCCTGCCACATCACGGCCCATACACCGGTTCAATTGCTGCGCGATCTGATGCGGCAGCACGAATTCAACGGTGAGGACATCGCCGCGCTCCGCCTCGGTGTCAGCGACAAAGTGCTGTCGCACCACACCTCGCGCCACCCGGCCGACGTCATGCAGGCGCAATACAGCGTGCCCTATCTCACCGCGATCGCCGTCTATCGCGACCCGTCCAACCCCAACAGCTTCTCTGACGATGTGCTGACCGACGGGCGAATCCGCGCCCTCGCGGAGCTCATCCAGCTCGAGCCGAAGCGGACCGCCAGCGAAGCCTGGGGCGTCGAGATGGCGGTAACGCTGAAGGGCGGAAAAACTTACGAGAGCGCACTCGAATCCTTCACCGGCTGTCCCGAGGCGCCGTTCTCGGCCGACCGGTTGCGGCAGAAATTCATGGCGCTGACCGCCGATTGCGGGATCGACCATGCCGGAGCATTTGCCCGATTGGAATCTATCCTCGCCCTCGATAACGTCAGCGATCTGTGGCCATGAACGCACCCAGGCACGTCCAGCAACCGATTCCACCACGCCAATGAACCTTGCATCCGCCCTGCCCCAACTGGCCGCTCTCGGCCAGGTCGTGATCATCAACGTGGTCCTGTCGGGTGATAACGCCATCGTCGTCGGCATGGCAGCCGCGGGATTGCCCAAGGAACGGCGCGGCAAAGTCATCCTGATTGGCATCGCAGTCGCCACCGTGCTGCGTATCCTGTTCGCCCTGATCGCCAGCCGGTTGCTGGCCATCATCGGACTGACGCTGGCCGGCGGATTGCTGCTGCTGTGGGTCTGCTGGAATTTCTGGCGCGAGCTGGTCCATCAGCGTCGCGAACGGCTGCGCGCCGCCGCGCTTGCCCGGCAGGAGCTGACCAGCGAGGAGCGCTCCGAACTCGCCGAACTGGAACAGGCGCTGCCGGGCGCCTCGCCGGGCAAGACCATGCGCGAAGCGATCCTGCAGATCGTGATCGCCGACGTCTCCATGTCGCTGGACAATGTCCTGGCGGTCGCCGGCGCCGCCAGCAACGATATGACGATCCTGGTCGTCGGATTGGTGCTGTCCGTCGCCATGATGGGCGTCGCGGCGAACTTCATCGCCCGGTTGCTTCATCGGTTCCACTGGATCGCCTATCTCGGCCTCGCGATCATTCTGTGGGTCGCGCTCGACATGATCTATCGGGGTTCGATGGAGGTTGCGATCGAAGTCGGCTGGGCCGACCTGGCGCGCTGGTGGCATTGATGGCCGGTAACGATCCCGTCCGACTGCTGGATATCTTCCTCGTCTTTTTCCGGATCGGCGCGTTCAGTTTCGGTGGCGGGCTGAGCGGCTGGGTCTATCGCGACGTGGTCCAGCAGCGGCGCTGGATCGCCGAGCAGGATTTTCTCTCCGGCATGGCGATCGCGCAGATTCTCCCCGGACCGAACGTCACCAACCTCTCGATCTACATCGGACAGAAGCTGCGCGGCGCGATCGGCGCGGCCGTGGCTTTGACCGGGCTGCTGTTGGTTCCGTTCTTCCTCGTCATCGGCCTGTATGTGATCTATCAGAATGTCTCCGGCATCGGCTGGGTCGGCGCGGCGACCGACGGGGTCGCGGCCGCCGCCATCGGTCTGCTGATCATGACGACCTGGAAAACGGGCATCAAATCCGGGCGCAGCATTGCGGGCGGCATCACGGTCGTCGCGACCTTTGTGGCGATCGGCATCCTGCATTTGCCGCTGCTGCCGTCGGTTCTGTGCATCGCCCCGCTCTCGATCGCCGCCGTGTGGAGGACAGCGGGCAAAGATGCAGACTGACACTCTCATCAAGCTCCTGGCGGTGTTCGTGCCGCTGTCGCTGGCGGCGATCGGCGGCGCGCCCAGCATCTTCGCCAGCATCCATCATGAATCGGTCGAGGTTCAGCACTGGATCACAGCGCGCGAATTCCTCGAGTTATTCGCCGTCTCGCGTGGCGCGCCCGGACCCGGTTCGATGCTCGTCACGCTCATCGGCTGGAAGGCGGCAGGCTTCCTCGGCGCTCTGGTGGCGACCCTGGCGCTCTATGTGCCCTCGTCGCTGATCACCTTGGCGGTGGCAAAAGTGTGGGGCAAATATAGCGGGCGACCCTGGCATTCCGCTGTGCAGCGTGGATTGGCGCCGGTCGGCACCGGCCTGATGGCCGCCGGAATCTTTGCGATCTTCAAGACTGCCGGCGCCGGCCCACTATCCTGGATCGTCGCGCTTGGATCGGCGCTGCTCCTCGGGGCGCTGCCAAAGCTCCATCCGTTGGTCCTGCTGGTGGCCGGTGCGCTCATCTTCGTCGCCTGGAACAGGCTTGGCGCCATATAGCGCGCTCGGCCGACGGCTACGGACGGCGCAGCATTTGCGATCGTCGCCCATCGACGCTGAGCGGCACCTCGCCGCCGATGGTCGTGCGTCGCATGGTCCGGTCCTGGTTGCCATAGTCATTCAGCGCGTAATGCTGCGTCGCCTGATTGTCCCAAATGGCGACATCGTTCCTGCGCCAATTCCAGCGAACGGTGTTCTCAGGGCGCGTCACGTGCCCCTGCAGCAGATTGAACAGCGCGGTCGAATCCATGAAGGTCTGCCCGACAAATCGCTGCAAGAACTGCCCCAACACCAGCGAACGTTCCCCGGTTTCCGGATGGATGCGGACCACCGGATGCTGGGCCTCGTAGATGTTGGCGGCAAAGACCTTCTCGTAGTGCGCACGCTCGGCCGGCGTTCCATGGGCGTGCTGCGCCGCGTAGTCGTACTTATTGGTGTGCACGGCCCACAGGCTGTCGGCGAGGGATTTCAATTCCGGCGAGAGCTCCTCGTAGGCCGCAACGGTGTTGGCCCATAGCGTATCGCCGCCATAGGACGGGATGGTGACCGCGCGCAGGACGGAATAGCGCGGATAGGCATCGACGAAGGTCACGTCGGTATGCCACTGATCGGCCTTGCCGTTCCCGGCCGCCGCATCCAGCTCGAGGATTCCCATCGACCCGGCGCGCACCTTTTCGGTCGGATGCGGCACCAACTCACCCAGCAGGCGCGAAAAGCCTTCCTGCTCCGCATCGTCGAATTGCCCTTGGTCGCGGAAGAAAATCACACGATGAGCAAGCAGTGCCTGCCGGATGGCCGCAACCTCTTGACCGGCGAGCGAGCCGCTCAGCGCGACGCCTTGCAACTCTGCGCCGATGCGCCCCGCGAGACGTCGAACGCGGATCGACGAAGTGAAGGACGGCGCGCTCTGCACTGCATGCATGATGCTTCCCTCGGTCCCGGAAGAGGTCCAGCTAGATTGCGCGCGATCGAAGTTCATTTCAATGGCGATCGGGCCGCGAGCGGGATGACTGGACCGATCGCCGGAGCACGGGCGCGCTGATGCTCTGCCGCCGGTCGTCGCGCGGGCGGCGGCCGAACTGGCGACGGTAGATCCGGCAGAAATGCTCCAGGGATCCGAATCCGGCGCTGACCGCGATCTCGGTCACCGATAGATCGGTCTGCTGCAGGAGAGCATGCGCCTTCGACAGCCGGATGAATTGATAATGGCGAACCGGGCTCGCGCCGACATTTTTCGCGAACAATCGCTGCATCCGCCGCACGGAGAGTCCGGCGCGGCGCGCGATCCTGGCGCAAGACAGCGGCTCCTCGATATTCTGCCCCATGATCGCTACGACGCGCTCG
>DASYRS010000568.1:0-2173 GCA_036004205.1 Dongiaceae bacterium | reverse complement strand
CATTCGGCATGGACGCTCACGGATATGAGGGGGCGGCATCGCCGGTCGCCCGATCAACGCCCCGGTAGCGGCCTTGGTTCCTGCCCGAAGCCCGCGGACCTTGATTCCTCCCGATGCCCGGACGGATAGTGCGGCCGTCCGTTGCCGGAGCTCCGCCGCCGCCATGGCCAAGCATTTGCTGATCGTTGCCCATGTTCCTTCGCCCAACACGCAGCGCCTGCGCGACGCGGCGCTGGCGGGCGCGACCCGGCCGGAGATCGCGGAGGTCGAGGTGCGCGCGCTGACGCCGTTCGAAGCGTCCGCCGATGCCGTGCTGTGGTCGGACGCGGTCATTCTCGGCACCACCGAGAATCTCGGCTACATGAGCGGCGCGCTGAAGGATTTCTTCGACCGCACCTACTATTCCTGTTTGGACCGGACCGAGGGCAAGCCCTATGCGCTCTATATCCGGGGCCGCCACGATGGCACCGGAACCCGGCGCGGCGTGGAGGCGATCGTGACCGGCTTGCGCTGGCGCGCGGTGCAGGCGCCGCTGATCCTGCGCGGCGACTGGCAGGAGAGCTTCGTCGCGCAATGCGAAGAGCTGGGGACCCTGATGGCGGCGAGCCTCGAGGCCGGCATCATCTAGCCCCCTCATCTCGCACATGCGAAATTAAATTTCCAGAATTGACTCCATGGCGCAACGCCATTAGCTTTTTCGGTGAAACTGGTATGACAGGTATACCAGACCATGACCATCATTCGCCGCCGCAAGCTGTACGAAGACATCGCCGAGCACCTGGAGCAGCGCATCCGGGACCAGGAGGTCGCTGCCGGCGATCAATTGCCCTCGGAACGCGATCTGATGCGCGAGTTCGGCGTCGGCCGCCCGGCGGTGCGCGAGGCGTTGTTCCACCTGCAGAAGATGGGGCTGGTCGAGTTGCGCTCGGGCGGCCGGGCGCGCGCCACCAGGCCGACGCCCAAGGCGGTGGTCGAATCGCTGGCCGGCAGCGCGCGCTATCTGCTGACGGAGCCGGACGGCGTCCGGCATTTCCAGGAGGCGCGCTCGTTTTTCGAGACAGGCCTTGCGCGCTACGCGGCGGAGCATGCGACCGAGGAAGATTTGCGCGACCTGCACGACGCGCTGGAAGCCAACCGGCAATCGCTCGGCGATCTCGCCAAGTTCGAGAAGACCGACGTCGAGTTCC
This sequence comes from Dongiaceae bacterium, assembly GCA_036004205.1. Classification (GTDB taxonomy): domain Bacteria; phylum Pseudomonadota; class Alphaproteobacteria; order Dongiales; family Dongiaceae; genus Dongia_A. Next base: position 986 of record DASYRS010000568.1, on the reverse strand, counting down.
ACCACATCCTCGCCGTCATCCCGCGCAACCCGATCTTCGAGGCGATCCATGCCGCCATCGCCGAATGGCTGGTGGAGCAGCGCCATGTCACGTTGACCTATCCGGGCGCCAACGAGATCGCCTACGAGTTCCATCGCCAGATCTACGAAGCGGTCGCCGCGCGCGATCCGGACCGCGCCGAGCGCGTGATCCGCGCGCATTTGGACCAGGTGGCTGCGCTCTATTGGCGGGTGAAGGGAGTTGGCGGGTGATCGGCTTCGTCATCATGGTCGACTTCCAGCTGAAGCCGGGCGCCAAAGCTACGTTCCGCCGCCTGATCGACGATAACGCGCGCGCGTCCTGCCGCGACGAGCCCGGCTGCCGGCGGTTCGACGTCATGGAATCGCCGAGCAATGCCGACAGGATCGTGCTCTACGAGATCTATGACGATCGCGCGGCGTTCGGCGCGCACATCAAGACCAACCACTTTGCGCGCTTCAACGAACAGAGTGCCGCGCTGGTGGCGGACAAGACTGTGACGGAACTGGATTTGGTGTGCGAAGGATCGGCGGCCTGAAGATCGCCGGCCTTCGATAAAAAAACACGGGGAGGAAATGATGGCTGCAGCGGGCTTGAAGGCGATGGCGCGTACCAGGACGGTGAAGCTGGGGCACTTCATCGTGGAATTCGCCACGCCCGGCATCGGCCACATCATGAAGAACGCCGGCTGCGAGTTCGTGCTGTTCGACCTGGAGCATTCCGGTTTCGGCTACGAGACGGTGAAAAGCGCCATGCGCTATTTCGAGGCTGCCGGCATCGCGCCGATCGTGCGCGTGCCGTCCAAGGAATATCACCATATCGCCCGCGCCTGCGACATGGGCGCGGAAGGCATCATGCTGCCGATGGTGGGCAGCGCCCAGGAGGCGCGCGCGATCCTCGATTGCATGAAGTACCATCCGGAGGGCAAGCGCGGCGTGGCGCTCGGCGTCGCGCACGATGCCTATACC
>DASYRS010000567.1:0-6780 GCA_036004205.1 Dongiaceae bacterium | reverse complement strand
GGCTGCATCGCCTATGGCGGATGGCTGGTTGTCGCACGCAGCCTTCGCTTGGGGCCGACGGGTCTGCTGCTCGGATGCGTGATTGCCGTCGTTGGCGTGCTGCTGTTCTCGGCGGATCTGGGCGGCACGAAATACGTCAACTTCCTGCTGGACCAACTGATCCTGCACGGGCGAGCCGACGGCGACGACTATCTCAATGCTGCGCTCACGAAGTCGCTGAGCATCTTCGCGTTTCCGGCGACCGGCATCGATGGCATCTCCGTCGCGCACTATCATGTCGGCTTCTACGCGCTGGCGGCCACGCTCACCGGAATTTCCGGCGGCGACGCGGCGCTTGCGCTCATCGCGCTGCAGATGGTGGTGCTGGTTCCGGTCCTTGGCTTTGCGCTCGCCCACGGCACCCGGATCATCGGCACGCGGCTGCTTCCCGACCTGCAACCGCGCGCGCTCTTGCTGGCCGCTTTGGCATTCGTCCTGGTGCCGCTGGCGCAACTGAGCGGGCTCGGGAACCTGGTGGCGCACAGCACGTCGATGCTGCTCGGCGGCATCCTGCTCACCCTGGTTGCGCCGGCCTTCCTGGCCCTAGCGCCGACGAGTGCCGGTGAAGCGACGAGCCGCCCGTGGTGGCTGGCGGCGGCCGCGATACCCTTTCTGGCCATTGCGAAGATTTCGGCCGGTTATGTCTGGACCGCGATGGTCGGCTATCTCGCCCTGCGAAAGCTCGGCTTGAGGCGTCCGGGCTTCTGGCTCCTCGGCGTGGCAACGGCGATCCTGTTCTTCGGCAGCCTCGCTCTGTTCGCGCCTCTCGGCGGGGGCGGCGGCCAGCTCTTCGGGACGCCGTACTATGTCGAGCGCGGCTTCGCGGAAGGCAACTACCTGCTGCCATTGCAAATGCAGTGGCAGAGCCTGGCCGCCTTGGCCGCGCTCTTCCTGCTGCGGCATCGGGCGGAGCTTGCGTTCCGCAAATTACTCGTCGAGGCTTTGATTGTCGCGATCGTGGCGGCGAACCTGCCGGGCCTGCTGATGCAGATACCGGGCGGCGACGCGGCATATTTCCTGGTGGTCGCGGAGTGGTTGGCCTTGCCGGTGCTGCTGCTGGCGTTGGCCGTCATGCCGGGCGTGCTTAGCGCCGCCGCGCGCAAGACGCGGATCGCAGGATGGGCCGTGGCAGCCGCAGCGGCGGCAGGTTTGCTGGTCGGATTGGTCGAGAACCTGCCGCTGCATGCTTACACCTTCGTTTCCGCCGAAGCCCTGGTCCATACCGGAGACCGCACGTACTTCTCCGACCACAGGAAGCGTACCTTGAAGGCGGATGCGAAGCGGGCACTAGAGCAGCAAGGGCTTCTGGGCCTGATGCGCATGCCGATCGCCGCGCCGCTCGGGCTCAATCTGGCGGAGCAGTTGCGGTCCGTCAGCGGCGCGACGCAAACCGGCGCCATCGCCTTTGCGCCCACGGACTCCGGCCTCTGGACCCTGGTCGGCGAATGCGACGGCAAGAGCCTTTGGCCGATGGCGGTCGCGGGAATCAGCCTGCTTGGCGGACAGACGGTAGACAAGGCTGCCTGCCCGGACGATCCGCCCTTGCTCGGCGCGAGCCTGCCGGACGTTGCGCTGTCGGCCGCGCCGTCCGACGACGAACTCTGCGCGCTCGCCAAGCAGCGGCGGTTCAAGTCCATCCTGGTGATCCATGGCGTGGACCAGATGCCCACGAAGATCGAATGCAACTTCACCATCTCGGATCTCGGCGAACCCCATGATTGACAAGCTCCGCGAACTGCAGGCGAAGCTGCAGCAGGAAAAGCTCGATCAATTCAAGCGGCGCGTGTCGCTGGGCGATCTTGTGACCGATCGCTGGCAGAACGCACGTGAGTACGGGTTCGGCGAGGGCACGTCGTGCTACGATAATGTCCTGATCCTGGGGGACGTGCGGGTGGGCAAGCACACCTGGATCGGGCCCAACTGCATCCTGGATGGAACCGGCGGCATCTTGTCGATCGGCGATTATTGCTCGATCTCGGCGGGCGTGCAGATCTACACGCACGACACCGTTGCCTGGAGCACGTCGCTGGGCCAGGCGGAATCCGCCAAGGCGCCGACCGCGCTCGGAAACGGCGTCTATGTCGGCCCCAACAGCGTAATCGCAAAGGGTGTGACGATCGGCGAGCGGGCGGTCATCGGCGCGATGTCGTTCGTCAACTCGGACATTCCCTCGGCCAAGAAGGCGTGGGGAACGCCGGCGCGGGTCGTCGGAGACGCCGATTGACGCCGGAGGCTTTCCGGCTGCCGCAATGCGGTCCCATGTCCCGTGTGGGCCTTGGCACATGGGCGACCTTTGGCGACGGCGTCGATTTTGACACGGCCCGCCGTGTCCTGTTCGCGGCACTGGATTCCGGCATCACGCACATCGATACGGCGCCGGGTTATGCCGGCGGCGTCGCCGAGGAGTGGCTTGGCCGGCTCCTGGATGGGACAGATCGCGCTCACCTCGTGGTCTCGACCAAGGCGTTCTTTGCCGCGACTGCGGAGCCCGGGCCGCATCTTGAAGGGCTCAGCAGGAGGGCGGTGTTTCACTCTGTGGAAGGGAGCCTGCGCCGGTTGCGGTGCGAGAGCATCGACCTGCTCTATTGCCACCGCGCCGATCCGGACACGCCGCTCGAAGAGACGCTCCAGGCGCTGGCGGACCTGCGGCGCGCGGGGAAAATCCGTGCCTGGGGCATCAGCCGCTGGCCGGCCAGCCTCACGCTGCGGGCCGTCGACATCGCAAGCAAGTTCGGATTGCCGCCGCCGTCGGCGGCTCAGGAGCCCTATAACCGGCTGCATCCCGCCGCGGCGGCAACCCTGAAAGCCGAGCTGAAGTCCGTGCCGGTCCCGATCGTCGGCTATTCAATCCTGGCGCGTGGCACGCTGACCGGCAAATACCTTAGCCAGATCCCGGCCGCATCGCGCGCCGCGCGCAGCCATGACTGCCCGCAGGCGTGGAAGATCGACGATGCCCAGGCGGAGCGGATCGGCAAGGTCGTCGCCCTGGCGCACCGCACGGGTGCAACGGCTGCGTCCTTGATGATCGCGGACGCTCTCGCTTCCGGCCCTTGCGCCGCCGTTCTGACCGCCGCATCGTCGCCCGAGCAGGTTGCTGAAATTGCCAAGGGCATGGCCTTGGCCCAGAATGATGCGCTGACCCAAGAGATAGAAGGTATCTTTCGTGACCCAGCAGATTGAGACGCTGATCGACGGCCGGCCCTTTTCCTGGGCCGTGACGGGCGAGTTCTCCTGGGGCAGCGGCGGGCCGCTCTGCCAGGTAGAAAGCGACCCGCTCTTGCCGGTGCTGGGAACGGAGGGCTACCGCGTCATCGATCTGCCGGCCGGAACGGCGGAGCGCATCAAGAAATGCGCACAATCGCTGCCGCACCTCGCCGGCCTATCGGACCTTGAGCAATATCATGCATGGGTCAGGAGCGAGACCGATCATCAGCAGATCATTCGGGTGAGTTGCGATCTCCGGTTCAGCCAGCTCGGCCTCGATGCGAAGGAGTTCACGCGGTATTTCGCGGCCATCGTCGGCGTGCCTTTGTCTCCCGTCCTGCCGATCCTGGACAAGGATGTGGTCCAGCTGCGAATCAACCGGCCCGGCTCCACCGACTATAATCCGCCGCATCGCGACGGCTCCCTGCCTCATCTCGCGCCGACGCTCAACGTCTGGATTCCGGTGGCGGGCGTCGACGAGACGACCAGCCTGCCGATCGTCCCCGGCTCGCACGCGATCTCGGAGGAGGATTGCTGGCAGACCCAGCCCGGAGGGGCGACCTTGGGCGGCAATCCGTATCGCGTGCCGGCCGTCGGCCGCCTGCGCAACGGTCCACTCCGGATGGTGCGGGCGCCGGTGCGATTTGGCCAGGCGCTCATCTTCACGCCTTATCTGATCCACGGGCTCGCCTTCAATCAGAGCAGCACGAAGACGCGCATGGCCTTGGAGCTGCGCTTCCATATCCAGCGTTGAGCCCAGGGTTGAGCGATGCCCAGACAGCTTGATCTTGGCGGCATTGCGGATGTCGTGCGCCAGCGCGGCGCGAGCGCGCGGAGCCTCACGGCTATCGCCGGGCCGCCGGGCTCCGGCAAGTCGACGCTCGCCGAGGCGCTGGCCGAGACGCTGAATGCCGAGGCAGTCGACAGCGCCGCCGTGCTGCCGATGGACGGGTACCATTTCGACGATCACGTCCTGGTGCCGCGCGGTCTGCGGCCCCGGAAGGGATCGCCCGAGACGTTCGACACCGCCGGCTTCTATCACATGCTCGAGCGCCTCAAGAGCAACGCGGAGGCGGAGATCGCGGTGCCGGTCTTCGACCGCGACCTGGAGATCGCGCGCGCCGGCGCCCGGCTGATTCCCCGCTCGGTCCGCCACCTGATCGTTGAAGGCAATTATCTGCTGCTCGACCGGCCGGGCTGGTCTCGCCTGGCGGGCCTGTTCGATACCACGATCATGATCGCGGTTCCGGAAGCAATCCTGCGCCAACGGCTGGTGGAGCGATGGCAGGGTTACCGGATACCGCCGGACGAGATCACCGCCAAGGTGGAGGCGAACGATCTGCCGAATGGGAGGCTTGTGGTCTCCAGCAGCGTTCAGGCGGAGTTCACGGTCGCTTGCTGAGGCCGGGCGTCACCGCGGCGGAGGCGGTGGACTGAACGGTCGCAACCGTTCCCGGTCCTCGGCCGAAAGCCGAGCACCCGCTTGGCTAAGCACATCTCCAAGGGCATCAAAGAATGCCTGCGCCGCGGTGAAACCCTCTTTCGACACGGCCCGGAACGCGGCGGCATCGAACGGCTCCTGCGCGAACACGTCGCGCGCGCGCATCCGCGCCGCGATCATCGCGCCCTGCAGGCCCTCGAGCTTGGCACCGTTCTCGGCGATCAGCTCCCGCAGGACCGCTTGTCCTTCCGGCGACAGATTCTCGCTCATCCGCTCCAGCATCATCGCGGGCGGAGGCGGTGGTGGCGGCCAATCGTCGCGCGGCCCGACCAGGACGGCGGCCACGTAGCCGAACAGAAACAGGTTGATTGCCAGCGAGGCCAGCAGCCAGCGATTGGTGCCTTTGAGATCGATCATCCGGGCATCGAGGCGTGCGGGCTAGAGATAGAAGGATTCCGCATAGCTGGCGATGTCGGTCAGCGTCGTTGAGTGCCCAGCGGTTCCGCCGCCGGCCTGCGACAGAAGCGACCCGGCGAGCACGCCGCTGCCGACCAGGACCGCCGCCGCAATGCCCCGTTTCAACAGCGTGCCGCGTGCCGCGGCCACACCTTTCATCGCATCCTCGGCGGACAGAGGTTTCCGCGCCGCCTTGTCCAACTCCGATTTGCGCTCCAGGATCGCATTCACCAGATGGCTGTCGGTCGCGACGGACAGGCGTTCCGACAGCACGCGGTGCACGATGCGCGCTTCCCGCAGCAGCTTGCGCGCGTCGTCCGAGCGCTCGAGCATGGCATTGCCCTCGTGGCGCAGCTCTTCCGGCCAGCTTTGCAGGTCGGCGCCGAACCGGTCGAGCGCGTCCGCGAAATCCCTACTCGTCTGGAAAGGCTTGCTGGACATTCAAGTGCTCTTTCTTGAGGCTCTCTCGCAGGTTGCGGCGCCCACGCTTGAGCAGCGATTCCGCCGCCTGCAGCGTGATCCCCAGCGCGTCCGCCGCCTCCCGGGCACTATAGCCCTCGTGATAGTGCAGAAACAACGTGAGATATTGCTGCTCCGGAAGTTGTGAGAGCGCCGCCCGCAGCCGCCGCAGCACCTGGCCGCGATAGATTCGGGTCACGGCGTCCGCCGCTCCGTCCGGCGGATCGTAGGCCTCGTCGATCTGCGCTTCCCGCCGCCGGCGCTTCACGTCCAGGCTGCGGTTATAGACCACCCGATAGAGCCAGGAGGTGAACTTGGCATCCCTGCTCTGCCACTCCGCGCGGCGCACCCAGATCTGCAGGAATACATCCTGGATGACGTCCTCGGCGGCGGCGCGATCGCCCAGCAGCCGCTGGGCCAGGCGCTGCGCGCGATAGACGTGCCGCAGCAACAGCACGCGATAGGCCGGCTCGTCATCGCTCCGAACGCGCTGCATCAGCGCTTCATCCACAAGCTGCTCGAGCGGCACCGGTGCCGTCGCGCTCGACTCGTCCGCCATGGGCTGCTGCCGCGCCGTCAGATGGGCTGTCTGGTCGGAGCTAGCCATTGACCGTCATGTTCGATGTGTCGCAGGTTGGCGACGGCGCGGATGCGGTCGGACTTGCGATTGTCTCGCCGGTGGCGCGGGCGACCTCCTGCCATGTCGCGCGGACGGTTCTCAGCTCTTCGATCATGCGATCGAACCGCTCGAGCGGCTGGCCATGCCGCGACAGCCGGACGATCCGGCAGGAGAGCGAGAGGTAGAAGCGCTCCAACGTCGCCGCCAGCTTGCCGGCGCGCGCCCGATCCAACGTTGTGGGGAGCGCCAGCGCGATCCGCGACGCGTCCCGAAGTTCATGGAAGGATATCTCAAACTGTCCCCGTCCCCGCGCATCCCTGGCCTTCAGGAGGTGCGCGATCATCATGTCATATAAAAACAGCAGGGTGCGCAAGGAGGAAGAAGAGGAAGCGATGGCGGCGCGATAAGCTTGTGCCGCGCGTGCGTAGGTCTGGAACATTCCGGGCTCCCCTCAAGCGAAATCAATCGTCGTCGTTGCCGTTCAACAGCGCTTCAAGCTGAGCTTTCAGCAAGTTGAAGCGCGTGATCTTGGCTTCGATCTGGCCGTAATAATCTGTAGATC
>DASYRS010000566.1:0-2444 GCA_036004205.1 Dongiaceae bacterium | reverse complement strand
CCTTCGATCTTGCCGCTGATCGCCTTCCGAAGGCGCACCGGCGTCAAGCCGGGCGCCTCCACCCGGGTGGCGCCGGCGATGCGGGCGAGGCGGTGGATGGCCTGGCGCAGGCGGTCCTCCGGCACTTTCTTCATGAGATCGAGCCCGACCACGCGCCAGACATCGCCGTCCTTCTTGGCGTCGATCAGGCCCGCCACGTCGTGGTCATGGAGGATCGGCATGGCGAAATAGAAGCGGCGCTGATGCTGCGGCGTATAGGCCTCGAACTTGTAAGCGAAGCCGAACAGCTCGGTGAGCCGCCGGCGGTTGAACAGCAGGTTGTCGAGCGGCGGGATGATGCGCACGATCTCGTCGGCGATGGGAATCGGCCGCGCCAGATCCTCCGCCAGCGCATAGAGCGCATCGCCGTTGGCGGCCCGCGCGAACGACGCCTCGACCAGCACCCCCTGCTTGATCGCCCGATCGACCGATTTTTGCCCGACCGGCAGCCAGCCTTCCCGCCACGTGCCGATGTGATGCGCCGTGCGCTCAGCCAATTGTCGGCGCGTGGCAAGCTTTAGCACCGAGGCGGCGGATCGCACGAAAAAGTCCAGATGCTGTGTGCGGGTCGACTTGTGCTTGGTGACCAGCTCGGGTGCGACTTTCTCGGTCAGGTCGAACTGGCGATGGAAATGCTTGGTGCGGCCCGCGATCTGCGTCTCGCCGAGATAGAACAGGTAGTCGAGCGCGCGGGTGGTGAGCTTGATGGTGTTGAATCCGCCGATCACCCGCTCGCTGTCGAGATCGGCGGGAGAGATCGGTCCCTCCTCGCGCATGCGCTTCTTCAGCCGCCGCATCATCGGGCGCAGTTCGCGCAAGCGGTCCTTGTTGGTGATGGTGCGGCCGAAATCCTTCACGAACCAGGGCAGCCAGTCGCGCCGCGTGGCGAATTGCGGATAGTGCGTCTCCAGCATCCCGCGATCGCGATAGACGAGATTGTAGAACTCTTCGACCGGCGCATCGGTGCGCGCGGCCCAGGCGATCTCGTGATTCCTGAGGCCATTCACCCGGATCGAATCGATCTGGATCATGCCCAGCGCCTTGGCTTCCTCGGCCGCGCGCTCGGCCGGCCAGAGCGGACCGCTGAGGCCCAGCCGCGCCAGGATGAAGGCGCGCGCCGCCTTTGGGTCGTTGCTGGAGTTGGGGTCGCTCACGGACAAGCCGAAACCGTCAATCCTTGTCGCTGACTCCGGCCTCGGCAAAGGTCGCCATGCCCGCATGGCACAAAGCGGCGGCACGCACGATCGGGATCGCCAGCGCCGCGCCGGAGGCCTCGCCCAGCCGCATGCCCAAATCTAGCAGCGGCTTCTTGCCAATTTCCGTCAGCAGCCGGCGATGGCCCGGCTCGGCCGAGCAATGCGCCACCAGGCAATGATCGAGCGCGCCCGGGTGCGCCTTCAAAAGGATGCTGGCGGCGGCCGTGCTGGCGAACCCGTCCAGCAGCACCGGCACCCGCGCCATCCGCGCCGCCATCACCGCGCCGGCGATCGCGGCCAGCTCGTGCCCGCCGAGGCAGCGCATGATCTCGAACCCGTCATTGAACTTGGGCCGATGGCGGGCAAGGCCCTGGTCGATCACCTCCGCCTTGCGCGTCAGCTGCGCGCCCTTGATTCCGGTGCCGGGTCCCGCCCAGTCCGTGCCGCTGCCGCCGAACAAAGCGGCGGCAAGGGCCGACGCGCTGGTGGTATTGGCGATGCCCATCTCGCCCACGCACAGCAGGTCGATGCCGGGCTCCACGCACATCATGCCATAGGCGACTGCGCGCGCGGCCTCTTCTTCGCTCAAGGCCGGGCCTTGGGTGAAATCCTTGGTCGGCTGGTCCAGGCACATCTCATAGACCCGGAGATCCGCATCGGCGTTCTTGCAGAGCTGGTTGATGGCGGCGCCCCCGGCCTGGAAGTTCAGCACCATCTGCTGGGTGACTTCCTTGGGGTAGGCGGAGACGCCAAGGTCCGCGACCCCGTGATTGCCGGCGAACACCGCCACCCGCGGGTGATTGACGCTGGCCGGATGCCGGCCCTGCCAGGTCGCCAGCCAGCTCGCGATCTCCTCCAGCCGGGCGAGGGCCCCCGTCGGCTTGGTCAGTTGCACTTCGCGCTCGGCGGCCTTGGTGGCAGATTCCAAGTCAGGAGCGGGAAATTCCGCCACGATACGGCGAAGTTCGGCGAAGCTGGCGGCGGATTGGGTATCCAAGATTGGCTCCTGACGGGCGTTTCGTTAAGAAAGGGGGCGCTAAGTCTTCAGAATAGGGAACCTTGCGGCCGCTGTTCTGCACCCGCATATGGGCTCCTGGCAACCGGGGCATCGAACGGCCGTAGAATAAAGAAATGAACGACCAACCCAGACCCTCCCAGAGCACCGACCAGGACCAGGCCAGGCCGGCCTGGCATCCCCGCCAATGGTGG
>DASYRS010000565.1:0-18386 GCA_036004205.1 Dongiaceae bacterium | reverse complement strand
CTGCTCAATTACACCGAGCTGGCGCTGCTCGCGATCGGCCTTACCTATGTCATCGCATGCGGCGACATCGATCTGTCGGTTGGCGCGGTCCTGGCGCTTGCCGGCGCGGCGACCGCCTTCGCCATGAAGGTCATGGGGTTCGATCCCTGGACCGCCGTGCTGATGGGATTGCTGGCCGGCGTCGCCGCCGGCCTCGTCAACGCGCTGATCACGGTCGCGTTCAACCTGCCCGCCTTCATCGCGACCCTCGGCATGTTCTATATCGCGCGCGGTCTTGCCGCCTGGATCGTCGCCGGCAAGCAGCTGACCGGATTCCCCGAAAGCTTCAACCTGCTGGGGCGCAAGGTCGGCGACATCCTCGATCACTTCGGCATCGACGTCGGATCGGGAACGCTGCGGGCGATCACCGAGGCGATCAGCATCCAGACCCTCTGGATGGTGGTGATCGCGGTGATCGCCGGCATCATCCTCGGCTACACGCCGCTCGGCCAGATGATCTATGCGACCGGCGGCAACCGCCGCGCCGCCGACTATGCCGGCATCAATACCAGGCGCGTGCGTTTCATCTCGCTGATGTTCTCGGCGTTGTGCGCGACCATGGCGGGCATCATCTACACCGCGTTCTTCCGCAGCTTCAACCCGACCGCGGGGCAGTTCCGCGAGCTCGACGCCATCGCCGCCGTCATCATCGGCGGCGGGTCGATCTTCGGCGGCTACGGCACCATGATCGGCGCGCTGGCCGGCGCGGCCGTCATCACCCTCATCCGCGCACTGCTGCAGCTCAACATCATCCTGCCCGGCGGCGGGTCGTTCGTCATGCCGCAGCACTGGGTCAACGTCTTCACCGGCCTCATCCTGATCGTCGCGGTCCTGATCGACATCTGGCTGCGGCAAGCCAACATCCTCGCCGGCCTGCGCGTCCGCCTCGCGCGCCGCGCCGGCGCCAAATCGGAGCCCGAACATGCCTGAGGAACTGAAGATCGAACCCGCCGCGGCGCCGCTGATCGAGATGCGCCATATCAGCAAGGCGTTCGGCGCCGTCCGGGCCCTCAGCGATGTCGATCTCCGGCTTTATCCGGGCGAGATCATGGGGCTGGTCGGCGACAATTCCGCCGGCAAGTCCACCCTGATGAAGATCCTGACCGGCGCCTACACCCGCGATTCCGGCGAGGTGCTGGTCGGCGGCGCGCCGACCCATTTCAGGAGCCCGCATGAAAGCCGCGCCGCCGGCATCGAGATGATCTATCAGGACTTCGCCTTGTGCGGGAACATGGATGTCGGGCAGAACATTTTCCTCGGCCGCTGGCCGCGCAAGGGCTTCTTCGTCGACCGCAAGACCATGTACAGCGAGGCCGACGCGGTCCTGAAGCGGCTGAAGGTCGACGTGAATTCCGTCTATCAGCGCGTGGAAAGCCTGTCCGGCGGACGCCAGCAATCGGTCGCGATCGCGCGCGCGATCTCGTTCGAACCGCGCGTCGTGGTCCTGGACGAGCCGACCGCCAACCTCTCAGTGATGGCGACCGAGCGCCTGCTGGAGACCATGCTGGAGCTGAAGAAGCACAATGTCGCGCAGATCATCATCTCGCACCGCCTGCAGGACATCTTCGCGGTCGGCGACCGGGTCATGGTGCTGAAGCGCGGCGAGAATGTCGGCGAGCGCCACATCAAGCACACCACCGAGCATGAAGTGCTGGGGCTCATCGTCTCCGGCAAACGCGAAAAGGCGGCATAGCAGCCGGCGTGTGGCGGAAGCCGCGCCTGCAAGATTTGTATTACAAAACAAGGCGCGTTGTGCTAGACTTTGATTGCTGCCATAAGATCGGCACAGACCATGAGGAAACTAAAAAAAGCCGCAAAGGCCAGGGGAGAGCGCCTTCATCACAGTTTGGCGCAGGATATCGGGGCCCGGATTCTCCGAGGGGAATACGCGCCCGGATCGCTGTTGCCCAACGAAGCCGAGTGGTGCGACGTCTATGGCGTCAGCCGCACGGCGGTGCGCGAGGCGATCAAGATGCTGGCGGCCAAGGGGCTGATCGTCTCGCGGCCCAAGATCGGCTCGCGCGTCCGGCCGCGCGAGGTGTGGAACCTGCTCGACCGCGACGTGCTGGCCTGGTACTGGGCGGCGTCGGACCAGCATCATTTCCTCAGCAACGTGCAGCAGATGCGCGAGATGCTGGAGCCGGAAGTGGCCGCGCTCGCCGCGCTCAACCACACGCCGCCGCAATTGGCCGCGATCGAGGGCGCCTATAATGGCATGGTCGATTCGACCAACGTCGCCGACTGGAACGTGCATGACGTGAAGTTCCACCTCGCGATCCTGGGCGCGGCGGGCAATGAATTGCTGGTGCCGCTGGGCTTCATGATCGAATCGGCCCTGAGCAACATGTTCGAGTTCACCGCCTCGCATAACGAGGACGTGCGCAAGGCCTTGCCGCTGCACGAGGCGATCCTGGTTGCCATCCGCCGGCGCCGCCCGGCCGCGGCGCGCCGTGCCGCGCGCGCCCTGCTGGAGGATACCAGCGGCGTCATCGGCGAACCCCGCAAGTCCCGCAGCGCCGCGAAGGCAAAGAGCGGAAACCGGAAACGGCCAGCCTGACCGGTCGCCGATCTTGCCAGCGCCGGCAGGCTGTGATTTTGATTTCCTCTCCTCGCGACCATTTCGTTCAAGAAGATTGCATCCATGGACCTGACCAGCTTCGGCAAGTTCCCAAGCCTGCGTGGCAAGAGTGTCTTCATCACCGGCGGCGGTTCCGGCATCGGCGCGGCCATCGTGGAAAGCTTCATCGACCAGGGCGCCCACGTCGCCTTCGTCGATATCGACGAAGCGGCGAGCAGAGATCTGTGCGAGCAGGTTCGCGCGCAGTACGGCACGGCGCCGCATTTCACCCGCTGCGACGTGACCGACATCGCCGCCCTGCAGGCGGCCATCGCGCGGGCCGGGCGCGATCTCGGCGATATCGGCGTGCTGGTCAACAACGCCGCCAACGACATGCGGCACGACTGGAAGGATGTGACGCCGGATTATTGGGACGAGCGCATGGCGATCAATCTGCGCCCCATGTTCTTCGCCATCCAGTCGGTCGCGCCGCAGATGAAGCGCCTGGGCGGCGGATCGATCGTCAATTTCGGCTCCATCAGCTGGAAGGTCGCGATGGGCGGCGCGGCGGCCTATACCACCGCCAAGGCCGCCGTGCACGGGCTGACGCGCGGGTTCGCGCGCGAGCTCGGGCAGGACGGCATCCGCGTGAATACGGTGCTGCCCGGCTGGGTCATGACGGAGCGCCAGAAGAAACTGTGGCTCGATGAGGAAGGCGAGAAGACAATCGACCGGCAGCAATGCCTGAAGGGCCGCCTGCAGCCGGTCGATCTGGCGCGCATCGTCCTTTTCCTCGCGTCCGATGATGCCCGCATGTGCAGCGCGCAGGAATTCACCGTCGATGGAGGCTGGGCATGATTCCGCGCCTCTTGCTCGACGCGAAAGCCGATCTCGGCGAGGGACCGCTCTGGTCGGCGCGCGACCAGGCGATCTATTGGACCGATATCAAGGTCAAGAGGCTCAATCGCTATCGCTTGGGCGACGGCGCGACCCAAAGCTGGGACATGCCGGCGACGATCGGCTGGGCGGTCGAGCGGCGTAGCAAGCCCGGCTTCGTTGTCGGCCTGGCTCATGCGGTCGTGGAGGTGACGCTGGATCCCTTCACGCTGGTCGAACGGTGCAAGATCGAGACCGACAAGCCGGGCAACCGGCTGAACGACGCCAAGGTCGATGCCGAGGGCCGCGTCTGGTTTGGCACCATGCACGACCGCGAGATGGAGCATTCCGGCGCCTTCTATCGGCTCGATCCGGACTTTTCGGTCCACCAGGTCGATGACGGCTATATCGTCGCCAACGGCCCGACCTTCAGCCCCGATTGCGGGATCGTCTATCACACCGACAGCAGCACCCGCGAAATCTTCCGTTTCGACGTGCGGCCGGACGGCAGCCTCGACAACAAGCGCGTGTTCGCCCGCTTCGCCGAGGAGGAAGGCTATCCCGACGGCATGACCACGGACCGTGACGGCTGCCTGTGGGTCGCCCATTGGGGCGGGTCGCGCATCACCCGCTTCCGGCCGGACGGGACGCGCGAGCGCGTGATCCCGTTCCCGGTGTCGCAGGTCACCTCCTGCACCTTCGGCGGCGACCGGCTGGATCGGATGTTCGTGACCTCCGCGCGCATCGGCCTCACCGACGCGCAGCTGGCCAGGGAGCCGCTGGCCGGCGGGCTGTTCGAGATCGACCCGGGGACGACCGGACTGCCGACCCAGCAATTCGCGGGATAGATCGCCGGCCAAGGCTGGTCATATTTTGTGCAGTAACCGCAGGGATGCCGGTTCTAGCGCCATGGCCGTATCGCGTCCTGCCCGGCAAAACATCAGAATGAGGTGAGTCTTCGGGGAATCAGCGCCTGCCGGTCGGCGCTGGGGATGGCATCGCTCTTGCTTTGATCGACAGGAACGAAGATCAGGTCATCGGCGAATGAACGGCGGTCTCGACATCGGCTTCGACGCCTGCCCGCGCTCGGGCCGCACGCTGCTGGCGCATCTGCACCAGCAAGCGCCGCTGCGCGCCTTGTTCCCGCTTTGCACCGGCATGGATCTGCCGGTCGCGGTGACCACCAGCACATCGGGCGGGTTCGCGGGCGGCGATCGCATGGCGGTCTCGCTGCGGGTCGGCACTGACGCCGCCGCCATCGGCGCCGCGCAGGCCGCAGAGAAATTCTATCGGTCGACCGGCGCCGATACCGAGATGTCCATTTGCCTGACCGTCGGGGCGGGGGGCTGGCTGGAATGGCTGCCCCAGGAATCGATCCTGTTCAACGGCGCGCGCCTCAAGCGCCGGGTCGAGATCGCGCTCGCGAACGATGCCGCGATTCTGGCGGGCGACATGCTGGTGTTCGGCCGCCGCGCGCGCGGCGAGCGCATGGAATACGGCCTGATCCACGATCAGTGGCGAGTCCGGACCGGCGGCGCGCTGACCTGGGCGGATTCGCTGTTCGGCGAGGGCGACGATCTGGTCGGCGCCTTGCGGCATCCGGCGGCGCTCGGCAATGCCGGCGCCAGCGCTCTGCTGGTGCATGCCGGGCCGGGTGCGGCAACGCGCCTGGAGCTGGTGCGCGATCTCATCGCCGCCACCAATGCGCCGGTCAAATGCGCGGCGACCTGGGTCAACGGCATCCTGCTGGTGCGTTGGCTGGCGGAGGACTCGATCGACATCCGCCCCGGCTTCGCCCGCGTCTGGACCGCGCTGCGCGCCGCGGCACGCGACCTGTCGCCCACCCTGCCGACCTTCTGGCATCACTGAGGGAGGCCGCTCATGCGCCTGACGCCGCGGGAAAAGGACAAGCTGCTGATCGCCATGGCCGCCAACGTGGCGCGCCGGCGCCTGGAGCGCGGAGTCAAGCTCAACCATCCGGAGGCGATCGCCCTTATCTCCGACTTCATCGTCGAAGGGGCGCGCGACGGCCGCAAGGTCGCCGATCTGATGCGCGACGGCGCGAGCGTCCTCAGCCGCGAGCAGGTGATGGAAGGCATCCCCGAGCTGCTGCACGAGGTGCAGGTCGAGGCGACCTTCCCCGACGGCACGAAGCTGGTCACCGTCCACAACCCGATCCGCTAGGGAGCAGAGCGATCGCATGCCAATGCACACGCGGGAAGCTCCTCCCCCAACCTGGGGGAGGTCAGGGAGGGGGAAGCCGCGCTTCGGTGCGAGAAAGTCATCGCTCGCTTCCCCCACCCCAACCCGCCCCCAGGTTGGGGGCGGGGGAAGTGCGATATCCCTGAGCAGGAGACGCCGATGATTCCAGGTGAATTGTTCGTGCAGCCGGGCGAGATCGTCCTCAATGACGGGCGCCCGACCGTCACTTTGCGCGTCGCCAATACCGGCGACCGGCCGATCCAGGTCGGCAGCCACTATCATTTCTATGAGACCAACGAGGCGCTGTATTTCGATCGCGGCGCGGCCCGCGGCTATCGGCTGGACATTCCCGCCGGCTCCGCGGTGCGCTTCGAGCCGGGGCAGAGCCGCAACGTGACCTTGGTCGCGATCGGTGGAGACCGCGTGATCTGCGGCTTCTCCGGCGCCGAAAACGGCCCGCTGGAGAATTAGCACATGGCCTATCGGATGCAGCGCGGGGCCTACGCCCTGACCTACGGCCCGACGACAGGCGACCGCATCCGGCTCGCCGACACCAACCTGGTGATCCAGGTCGAGAAGGACCTCGCGATCCCGGGCGAAGAGGTGAAGTTCGGCGGCGGCAAGACCATCCGCGACGGCATGGGCCAGTCGCAGCGCAGCCGGGCCGAAGGCGCGATGGACACCGTCATCACCAACGCCGTCATCGTCGATCATTGGGGCATCGTGAAAGCCGATGTCGGATTGAAGGACGGCCGCATCGCCGCCATCGGCAAGGCCGGCAATCCCGACACCCAGCCCGGAATCGACATCCTGATCGGCCCGGGGACGGAGATCATCGCCGGCGAAGGGCGGCTGCTGACCGCGGGCGGCATCGACGCCCACATCCACTGGATCTGCCCGCAGCAGGCCGAAGAAGCGATCTATTCCGGAATCACCACCATGATCGGCGGCGGCACCGGGCCGGCGGAAGGCACCAGCGCGACCACCTGCACGCCGGGGCCGTGGCATATCGGGCGCATGCTGCGCGCGATCGAGGGGCTGCCGGTCAATGTCGGGCTGCTGGGCAAGGGCAATGCCTCGCGTCCCGCCGCTCTGATCGAGATGGTGGCGGCCGGCGCCTGCGGGCTGAAGCTGCACGAGGATTGGGGCACCACGCCCAGCGCCATCGATTGCTGCCTGTCGGTGGCGGAGGAGATGGACGTGCAGGTCGCCATCCACACCGACACGCTGAACGAATCCGGCTTCGTCGAGCGCACCATCGCCGCCTTCAAGGATCGTGTGATCCACGCCTATCACACCGAAGGCGCCGGCGGCGGCCATGCGCCCGACATCCTCAAGGTCTGCAGCCTGCCGAACGTGCTGCCCTCCTCCACCAATCCGACGCGGCCCTTCACAATCAATACGCTGGAAGAGCATCTCGACATGCTGATGGTGTGCCACCATCTGGACGGGCGCATTCCGGAAGACGTCGCCTTCGCCGAGAGCCGGATCCGGCGCGAGACCATCGCGGCCGAGGATCTGCTGCACGATCTCGGCGCCATCAGCATGATCTCGTCCGACAGCCAGGCCATGGGCCGGGTCGGCGAGGTCGTCATCCGCACCTGGCAGACCGCGCACAAGATGAAGGCGCAGTTCGGCAGCCTCGCCGGCGACCCGGCCGAGC
The DNA here is from genome assembly GCA_036004205.1 of Dongiaceae bacterium. Classification (GTDB taxonomy): domain Bacteria; phylum Pseudomonadota; class Alphaproteobacteria; order Dongiales; family Dongiaceae; genus Dongia_A. The sequence continues at coordinate 11,049 of DASYRS010000565.1, read as the reverse complement.
ACGACAATCTGCGCGTCAAGCGCTACGTCGCCAAATACACCATCAACCCGGCCTTGACCCAGGGCATGGCCGCCGATGTGGGTTCGGTCGAGATCGGCAAGCTTGCGGACCTGGTGCTGTGGCGGCCGGCGTTTTTCGGCGTGAAGCCGGATCTGGTGCTGAAATGCGGCATGATCGCGGCGGCGCCGATGGGCGATCCCAACGCCTCGATCCCGACACCGCAGCCGCAGCACTATCGCCCGATGTTCGCGTCCTTCGGCGGCGCGCCTGCCGTGAGCGCCGTCACCTTCACCAGCGCCGCCGCCTTGCAGCGCGATATCGGGCGCGAGCTTGGCCTGACCCGCCAGCTCGTCGCGGTCGCCGGGACCCGCTCGATTCACAAGCGGGACATGGTGCATAATGACGCCATGCCAGCGATCGAAGTCGACCCGGAGACCTACGAAGTGCGCGCCGACGGCCGCCTCTTGACCTGCGAGCCGGCGGTCGAGCTGCCGATGGCGCAGCGCTACTTCCTGTTCTGAGCCCATGGATACGTCGCGGCACGCCGCCCACTATATTGCCGCCGGCGAATGGCTCGCGACCCAGCAGAGCGGCACCGTCACGCTGATCCATGCCGACCGCTGCCGGCGCCGCGTGCGCCTGCTGGACGATGCCGGCGCGCCGTTCCTGCTGGATCTCACGCGGCCGGCGCGCCTGGCGGATGGCGACGGGTTGGTGCTGGCGGACGGCACCATCATCCGCGTCGTCGCCGCGGCCGAGCCATTGGTGGAAGCCGGCGCGACGGATGCGAAGCACCTGGCGCGCCTGGCCTGGCATGTCGGCAACCGGCATGTGCCGGCGCAGATCATGGACGATCGGCGCCTGCGCATCGTCCACGATTCCGTGCTGCAGGAGATGCTGCGCGGCCTCGGCGCGGAGACACGCGCCGTCACCGCGCCGTTCCATCCCGAAGGCGGCGCCTATGCCACGCTGGCGGCGGGGCACCAACATGGACACGATTGACCGCACGGCCGGTCCGGCGGAGGCGGCGGCGCGGCTGCTGACCTGGTTGTCGCCGTCCTTTCCGGTCGGCGCCTTCAGCTATTCGCACGGGCTGGAGCAGGCGGTCGAGGCGGGCGTGGTCAGGGACCACGCGACGCTGATCCCCTGGATCGACGGCATCCTGCGCTTCGGCGCCGGCCGGCTCGACGGCATGCTGCTGCTGGAAGCGCATCGCGCCGTCACGCTTTCGGACGCCGAGCGCTTGCAGGCGGCCGCCGCGCTTGGCGCCGCGATGCGCGGCAGCGCCGAGCTGGCTCTGGAATCGACGGCGCAGGGCAACGCCTTCTGGAAGGCCATCGGCGCCGGCTGGCCTCGGCTGGCGGAAGCGCCGATCCTGCGCCAGCTCGCCAAGGGGCCGGCGCTTGCCTACCCGATTACGGTCGGTGCGGTAACCGCCGTGGCCGGTATCGCCGAAGAGTCGGTGTTGTACGCTTACCTAACCGCGTTTTGCGGCATTCTGATCTCATCAGCTCAGCGATTATTGCCGATCGGACAGAGCCAGGGGCTCGCCGCGATCGCGATTCTGGAGCCGACGATCGGCCATCAGGTCGCCGTTTTGCGGGCCGCGCCGTTCGAGACCCTGGGGTCGATGGCCTTGATGGTCGATTGGTGCAGCATGAAACACGAAACCCAGGAAACGAGGTTGTTCAGGTCATGAGCCTTCCCGTTCGCATCGGCGTCGGCGGCCCGGTCGGCTCCGGCAAGACGGCCTTGTTGGAGCGCCTCTGCCGGTGCCTCGCCGATACTTACGAGATCGCCGTCATCACCAACGACATCTATACCAGCGAGGACGCCAAGTTCCTCACCAGGTCCGGCGCGCTGCCGATCGAGCGCATCGCCGGGGTCGAGACCGGCGGGTGCCCGCACACCGCGATCCGCGAAGATGCCTCGATCAACCTGGCCGCGGTCGATGAGATGTGCGGCAGGTTCCCGCAGCTCGAGCTGCTGTTCGTGGAATCGGGCGGCGACAACCTCAGCGCCACCTTCTCGCCAGAACTGGCCGACATCACGCTCTATGTCATCGATGTCTCGGCCGGCGACAAGATCCCGCGCAAGGGCGGGCCCGGCATCACCCGCTCCGACATCCTCATCGTCAACAAGACCGACCTCGCGCCGCTGGTTCATGCCGATCTCGATCTGATGGCGCGCGATGCCGCCGTGAAGCGCGGCGACAAGCCGGTGGTGTTCGCCAACATGCGCAGCGGCGACGGGCTGGAGCGGATCGTCGCGCTGCTCCTGGAACTGAGCGGCCTGCCGCCCCGCCGCACCCAGTTCGTCCGCAACCTGCCGCCGCTGACCGAGTGGCGGCAGGTGTAGCTACGGAATCAAAATCGTCGCACCCATGGTCGCGCGCGATTCCAGGCGGCGGTGTGCTTCGGCCGCGTCGCGCAGGGGCAGGCGCAATCCGATCTCCGGCTTCAGGATGCCCCGCTCCAACGCCGCGAACAGGCGCACGCTGCCGGCGCGCACGTCCTTGGCGGTGCCGGCATAGTGGCCGTAATTGGGCCGCGAGACAGTCGCCGATTTCATGGCAAGGCCGGCGACATCGAGCGGGTCCAGCGGCCGCGCGGCCTGGCCGAAGGAGACGATGTGTCCACGCTCGGCCAGGGCCGGAAAGCTGCGCGCCAGGCTGTCGCCGCCGATCGCATCGTAGATCACGTCGCAGCCGCGCCCGCCGGTGATCGCGTCGATCCGCGCGGCCAGATCCTCCTCGCCGAGGATCACGTGCGCACAGCCAGCGGCCAGCGCGCGCTGCGCCTTCTCGCGGCTGCCGACGGTGCCGATCACCTCGCATCCCAGGTGCCGCGCCCACTGGCATAGCAGATGGCCGACGCCACCCGCCGCGGCATGGATCAGGATCGTCTCGCCTTCCTTCGCGGCATGGACACGGTGCAGCAGGAACTCGGCCGTCAGGCCTTTCAGCATCACGGCGGCGGCAGTCTCGTCAGCGATGAAGTCCGGCAGCGGCACCACCAGATCGGCCGGCAGGTTGCGCACCTCCGCATAGGCGCCGACCGGAGGGCAGGCATAGGCCACGCGGTCGCCCGCCGAGAAGCCGACGACCTCCGCGCCGACATCCAGCACGATGCCCGCCGCTTCCATGCCAAGCGGCGCCGGCGGCTCCACCATTCGGAAATAGCCGGTGCGGCAATAGACATCGATGAAATTGACACCGACGGCCGCATGTCGCACACGAATCTCGTTCGGGCCCGGCGGCGGCACGATCATGCTTTGCCAGATCAGTTCTTCCGGGCCGCCATAGTGCGCCAGGAAGACCGCCTGTGCTTGCATCGCTTGGGCCTGCATCACAGCGCCACTCGATGGCGCTGTATGCTCGCGATGGCGTGCGGCGCCCGGTGTCTGGCCGAAATGGCGCTTCACCGCGTCGAAGCCGGCTTCGTAGATCTGCTCGCCGACCAGCGCCGCCAGCGCCTGTTCCTGCCCCGGCGGCGCGCGGAATTCCGAGCGCCAGTCCCAGAACGTGCGCGCGCCGTCGGTGACGGCCTTCAGCTCGAAGCTCGCGACATAGTCGATCAGCGGCAGCGGCGCATCGAGGATGCAATAGGTCAGGCGCCGGTCGCGGTCGGACAGGGTCAGCAATTGCTCGCGCAACTGCCCGCCATCGCGCAAGCGGAAGCGCCGCACCGCGCCGATCGCATCGACCGGCCGCCCATCTTCTATCCTGCTCTCCGCCACCGCCGGATGCCAGGTGTCATGCGCATTGAAGTCGCGCAGGAACCGCCAGACCTGATCGACCGGCGCATCGATGATGGTCGAGCGGCGAACCTTGACCATGGCCTAGCGGCGCATGGCCGAAGCCGGCGTTGTGGCGAACCGCTGCTTCAAGGCGTTGAAGCCGCCCTGGAACACGTCCTGCCCGATGAGGCGCGCCAGCTCCGCCTCGCGTTCGGCTGCGCACTCGAACTCCGCCGACCATTCGGCGAAGGTCCGGTCGCCATCGGTGATGGGCGTCAACTTGAGGGTCGCGATGTAGTTCTCGACCCCCATCGGCGAAACCAGGATCGCATAGGAGCAGGCATAGTCGTAGTCCGACAGCGACAGGAGCTGCTCGCGGATATTGCCGCCGGCCTTCAGGTTGAAGTTGCGGATGCAGCCCACCTTGTCGGCCGGCTGGTTGCCTTCGATCCTGCTGTCCGCGATCAAGGGGTGCCAGTTGGGCAGGCCGTTGAAATCGCGCACCAGCTCCCAGATCCGCGCGGCCGGCACGTCGATCACGCTCGAGATATAGACCTTGACCATCGCGCGCCTGCCTTACTTCTCGGGTTTGGTCGCCAGCCCCTCCAGCACATTGGACATCTTGCCGATGTCATCGCCGCTAAGGCCGATCTCGCGCAGCAGACTGTCGATCAGCGGCGCCTGCGCCCGGTAGCGCAACGCGGAATTGACCACCGTATCGGCAAAGGACCCGCCGCCTTCCGCCCCGCCGAGCGGCCCGCCGCCACCGCCGCCCAGCCCCTCCACGTGCAGGATCTTGATGCCCTCGATCCGTTCCATCGGCTTGACGCTTTCGCGGATGATCGCTTCCAGCTTTTCGATCAGGCGCAGCCGCGCCTCGCTGGCGCGCGATTCGGGCGAGAGGATATTGGCCGCTTCGTTCATCTGCCGCCGGCCTTCGGATTCGATCTCGTAGCGCAGCCGCGAGGCGAGCGAGCGGATCTTGTCCGCCTCGGCCTCGGCTTCGGCATCGGTGCGGGTGGCGGCCGCCCGGTCCACCGCCGCCGATTTCTCGCTCTCCGCCATCACCTTGATGCGGATGGCCTCACGCTCCGCCTCCTGGCGCGCACCGATCAGATCGATCTGCTTGCGCCGCTCGGCGATCTCCGTCTCGCGGGCGGAGAACACCTTTTCCTCGGCCGACACCGCCTTGGCGCGGGCCAACTCGGCCTCGGCCTGCGCCTCGGATTGCGCCTTCGATTTCGCGGCCACGGCGATGGAGCGGTCCTGTTCCGCGAGCTCCAGCGACTTGCGCCGCTCCACTTCCAGGCGCTGGGTGTCGCGCTCGCGCCCGATCCGCTCCTCATCCAGTACACGTTCCTGGGCGATTTTGGCCTTTTCGATCTCCAGGCGCGAGGAGATGCGCGCCTCCTCCGCCTCGCGCTCGCGCACCGCGCGTTCGCGGGCAAGGTCCGCCTGCTGCGCGGCGCGTCTGGTCTCCACCTCGTTCTCCTGGCGCAGGCGGGCATATTCGCTCTCGCGGTCGATGTCGAGCTGCACCCGCTCCGCCTCCAAATTCTTGTTGCGGATCTGGATCAGGGTGTCCTGCTCGATGTCGTTGCGGATCTTCTTGCGCCGCTCGATCTCCTCGGTCAGGCGCGTCAGGCCCTCTGCGTCGAACGCGTTGGAGGGGTTGAAGAACTCCATGTTGGTCTGGTCGAGCCCGGTCAGCGACACGCTTTCCAGCTCCAGGCCGTTCTTCAGCAGATCCTCGGCGACCGCCTGGCGCACCTGCTTCACATATTCGCCGCGCCGCTCGTGCATGTGCTCCATGGTGGTGGCGGCGGCGCAAGAGCGCAGCGAATCGACGAACTTGCCTTCCAGCAGCTCGCGCAGCGATTCCGGCTGCATGGTGCGGCGGCCCAGGGTCTGCGCCGCCGAGGCAATGGCGGAAGCGGCGGCCTGGACCCGCACGTAGAATTCCGCCACCACGTCGACCCGCATGCGGTCCTTGGTGATGAGGGCGCTGTCGCGGCCGCGCCGCACCTCCAGGCGCAGCGTATTCATGTTGACCGGGATCACCTCGTGCACGATCGGCAGCACGAAGGCGCCGCCGTTCATGACCACCTTCTGGCCGCCGAGGCCGGTGCGCACGAACGAGGTTTCCTTGGATGAGCGGCGGTAGAGCCGGTTCATCACCCAGATGCCGAACGCGATGACGATCGCCAGGACGACGATCGCAACCACGATCCAGCCAATGATCGCTCCAGTCATGTGGGCCTCCCTCTTGAGCCGATAGCCTTCCGCGCGCCGCGCGTGATGGCCTTGAATTCCTTGGTCCGTTCCACCAGCGCCTTTTCGGTCGGCAGCCGTTCCATCGAGGATGCGCCGTAGAAGCCGTGGCAATCGGGGCAGTTCTGCAGGATGTAGGACGCGTCCTTGGGCGTCGCGATCGGGCCGCCGTGGCACAGCACCAGCACGTCCTTGCGCACGGACCTGGCGGCCGCCGCCCACTCGTTGATGCTGGGGACGCAATCTTTCAGCGTCACCGCCGTGCCGGCGCCGATGCTGCCGCCGGTCGTGAGGCCCATATGGCAGACGATGATATCGGCGCCGGCCTTGGTCATGGCCTTGGCATCGGCGGCGCTGAACACATAGGGCGTGGTCAGCAGATCCTTCTTGCGCGCCAGCGCGATCATCTCGACCTCCGGGCCGTAGCCCATGCCGGTCTCCTCGAGGTTGGCGCGAAAGGTGCCGTCGATCAGGCCGACGGTCGGGAAGTTCTGCACGCCCGCGAACCCCATCGCCTTCAGCTGGTCGAGGAAATGGTCGAACAGGCAGAACGGATCGGTGCCGTTGACGCCGGCCAGCACCGGCGTTGCCTTCACCACCGGCAGCACCTCGCGCGCCATCTCGACCACGATGTCGTTGGCGTTGCCATAGGCCAGCATGCCGGCGAGCGAGCCGCGCCCCGCCATGCGGTAGCGGCCGGAATTGTAGATGACGATGAGGTCGATGCCGCCCGCCTCCTCGCACTTGGCGGACAGGCCGGTGCCCGCGCCGCCGCCGATGATCGGCTGGCCCGCCTTCGCCATGGCGTGGAATTTCTTCATCAGGCTTTGTCGGTCGTGTCTTGGCATTCTTCTTCTCACTCCGATCAGATGGCGCGGCGGCGCTCCACGCGCCCGACCAGTTCCAGGAAATTGTCGACCAGAGCCGCCGCGAAGGGCGGCTCGTTGATGTTGTAGGGCAGCCGGATCAGCCGCCGGTCGCCGCCGGGACGGAAGTTGGCGCCGATGGCGTTGAACAAGGCGCGGTCAGCCTCCGGGTCCCAGAACGGCTGGCCCGGCGCATCGAGCAGCGATACGCCGCCTTCGGGAATAAGAAACCGCACCGGACCCTCGCAGCGATTGAGCTTGTCCGCGATCCACTTGCCCATGCGCGCATTCTCTTCCGCCGTCGTGCGCATCAACGTGACGCTGGGATTGTGGACGTGCAGCTTGCGGCCCTTGAACTGCGCGGGGACTGTTTCGATCGGCCCCCAATTCACCATGTCCAGCGCGCCGACCGAGCCGACATAGGGCAGCCGCGTGCGAATGACGGCGCCGAGCCGATCTTCACCCGCGGAGAACACGCCGCCCATGAAGAGGTCGGCAATCTCCGTCGTCGTGACGTCGATCAGGCCCGCGAGCAAATGTGAGTCGGCCAGCTTTTCCATCGACTGGCCACCGGTGCCCGTCGCATGGAACACCAGGCAGTCGAACCTTTCCTCCAGCGCCTTGGTCACCATCTGCACGCAGGGGGTGGTGACGCCGAACATGGTGAGGCCGATGGCAGGCTTGGCCGCGCTGCCCTGCGCCAGATCGGAACGATGCGCGATCATGCCGGCGAGGGCATGCGCGGCGTTGGACAGAACCTGTTCCGAAATCCGGTTGATGCCCTGCACGTCGGTGACGGAATAGATCATGCAGATGTCGGACGGGCCGACATAGCGCTTCACATCGCCCGACGCGACAGTCGAGACCATCACCTTCGGCACGCCGACCGGCAGCGCGCGCATCGCCGGCGTCGCCAGCGCGGTGCCGCCCGATCCGCCGGCGGAGACGATGCCGCCGAGATCGCGGCAGGTCAGGATGTAGCGCTGGAACGCCTCCGCCATCGCACCGACGGCGCCGCCGCGATCGCCAGTGAAGACCGCGCGTGCGCCTTGCGGATGACGGCGCGCCACTTCGCCGGGGCTGACATCGGCGACCGACGGGCGCTGGCTGGTGGAAAGATCGACCGTCACCACGCGCAGGCCCAGCGCCTGCAGCTTGTTGGCGAGGAACCGCAGCTCGCGCCCCTTGGTGTCGAACGTGCCGGCGACATAGGCGGCGCGGCCGACCAGTTTCGCCACCGGCACCTGCACGACCGAAGCGGCCGCAAGCTCGGCCGGCTCCTCCGCGGTCGGGGGCGTGGGCTCGGCGACCGTTGCCTGCATCAGCGGGTTGCCCGCCGACCAGCGCGTCGGGACTCGCGTGGTGGAGAAGGCAGCCTCCGGCAGCGGGCCGCTTTCCATCTCCGGCGTATCGTCCTGGCGGCGGACGCGGAACACCATGGTCGGAGCGGGCGGCGCCTCGGCAACGATCTCTTCCTCGATGGCGTCCTCGTGCGTCGCGACGCCGAGCAAACGTTGCTGCAGGGCCTGATCGTTCGCCAGCTCGGCACAGGACATCTCGCGCACCAGGCGGCCATTCACCATGATGCCGACATTGCGCGCGGCGCGGGTGGCGACGCCGATATTCTGCTCGATCAGGAGGACCGCGATCTCGCCCTCCTCGGCCAGGCGGCGCAGCATGCGCTCGACCTGCTCGACGATCAGCGGCGCCAAGCCCTCGGTCGGCTCATCCATCACCAGCAGCGACGGATTGGCCAGAAGAGCGCGGCCGATCGCGAGCATCTGCTGCTCGCCGCCCGACAATTGCGCGCCACCATTGCTCTTGCGCTCGGCGAGGCGCGGGAAGGCCTCGTAGATTCGCTCGATCGTCCATTTGCCCTTGCGGCCGGAGCGTGCCGCCAAGCGCAGATGCTCATCCAGCGTCAAGGACGGCCACACCCGGCGCCCCTGCGGCACGTAGCCGACGCCGGCCGCCACGATCGCGTTGGGCGCCAATCCCAGCAACTCGCGCCCGCTCACGCGGATGCTGCCGCTGGTCACCGGAATCATGCCCATGATGGCGCGGCACAGGGTCGTCTTGCCCATGCCGTTGCGCCCCAGGACCGCGAACACACCCGCATCCAGCCGCAGGTTCACCCCCTGCAAGGCGTGGGAATGGCCGTAATGGACATGGAGATCGCCGATCTCGAGCGCGGGCGCGTTGATGGTCGCGTCAGTCATGGCCGCCCCCGAGATAGATGCGCCGCACCTCGGGGTCGTTCCGGATCTCGTCCGGCGTGCCTTCCTTGAAAAGCGCGCCGTTATGCATGACCGTGACGGACTCGACCACGCGCAAGGCGACGTCGAGGTCGTGCTCGATGATGATGTAGCCGATATGGGCCGGCAGGGCGCCCAGGATCTGGATCAGCTCGCGCCGCTCCGCCGGCGACAGGCCGGCGGCCGGCTCATCAAAGAGAATACAGCGCGGCGCGCCGGCGAGGGCCATGCCGATCTCGAGCTGCCGTTGCTGGCCGTGCGCCAGGTTGGCGACCGGCACATCGGCCATGTGCTCCAGATGCACCGCGTGCATCAGCTCGCGCGCGGCCACCGTCGCCGGATCGCCGTCGCGCTGCCGCATGAAGGAGAAGCGGCCGCGGCTGACCCCGCGCAGCGCGTGATAGAGATTGTCGAACACCGACAAGTTTCGGAACAGCAGCGAGATCTGATAGGTCCGCCGGATGCCCCGCCGGATGCGCTCATGCGGCGGCAAGGTGGTGATGTCCTCGCCGAAGAACCGCACGGTTCCCGCCGTCGGCATGAAGTCGCCGGTGATGGCGTTGAACAAAGTGGTCTTGCCGGCGCCATTGGTGCCAAGGATGGCGCGGCGCTCTCCGGCCCGGATCGTGAGATCGATGCCGTCGAGCGCCACCAGCGCGCCAAAGGTGCGGCGGACGCCGCGAAGCTCGAGAGCATTCGCGGCGCCCGCGCGCGCGATCCTTTGGACCGCCTCGCTGACCAAGGGGCCTGAATCGGCCAACTTACTTGCAGTCCGGATTGTCGCGCGACACCGGACCCAGCGCCATGAACTTGGCCTCGTCCATCCCCATCAGCTGGTTCACCTGGGGAATGACCTTGACCACCTTGTTGTAGAGCTTGCCGTCGCTCCCCTCGGCCACTTCGGTCAGGAAGATGTCGGCGACCGCGTTGCGGTTCTTGTCGAGCTTCACCTTGCCGGTCGGCGTGTCGAGTTCCAGGCTTGCCAAGGTCTCGCGCAGCTTCGCCTGGTTGTCGCCGAGGTCACCGCCGATCTTGTCGAGCGCCGTCAGCAAGGCGACGGTCTCGACATAGTAGCCGTGGGCGAACAGCGACGGCGACGGGAAGCCTTTCGGGAAGGCGGCCTTGTAGTCTCCCACGAACTTCTTCCAGGCCGCGTTGTCCCAGGAATCGGCAACCGGTCCCGCCGACGGCGTGCCGATCATGTAGTCCTTGCGCTTGCCTTCCGAGCCGAGCACGGTCTGGTCGACCGTGATCGATCCGCCGACCAGCGGCTTGTCGCCGCCGGCCTGCTCGTACTGCGACAGGAAGTTGACGGCGTCGGCGCCGCCGAGGGCGACATAGATCGCGTCGATGTCATCGGGGATCGAGGCGACGATGGAAGAGAAATCCTTGTTGCCGATCGGCACCCAGAACTTGTCGACCACGTGCCCGCCCAATTGGCAGTAGGGCAGCATGAAGCCCATGACCTGCGAATAGGGGAAGGAATAATCCTCCGCGATCACCACCATCTTCTTGTAGCCCTTGTCCTTGAAGGCGTATTCGCCGAGGCCGGCCTGCCATTGCACGCCGTCGGTGGTGAAGCGGAAGAAGTTGGGCGCCGGGTCGCGCAACGTGGTGTCCTGCGCCGCCGAGGTGCCGTTGATGAAGGTCACTTGCGGCTGGGTCTTGGCATAGTCCTTCACCGCCAGGCCCTCGGAGCCGGACAAGGGGCCGATCAGGATGTCGACCTTGTCCTGTTCCACCAGCTTGCGCGCGGCGGCGATGGCGCTGTCAGGCGAGGCGTCGGACGAGCCCTTGATCACTTCGATCTTCTTGCCGCCCGCCATCATGTTGTGCTCCTGGAACGCCAGGTCCGCGCCCCGCATGCTGTCTTCGCCCAGCACGGTGAAGGCGCCTTCCAAGGTCGCCAGCACGCCGAC
>DASYRS010000564.1:0-16491 GCA_036004205.1 Dongiaceae bacterium | reverse complement strand
CGGGCGCGACCTATTTCACCGGCATCCCCGGCTGCCAGGACGAGCTGGACGGCAAGGCGACCGGAGTATCCGGCATTACGACGCCGGACGATTACACCGTGGCGTTCCAGTTGAATGAACCCAACGCCACCATGCTGCATGTCTTCGCGCTCAATTTCTCCTTCGTCGTCCCCAAAGAGGTGGCGGAGGAATATGGCCAGGATTTCACCCATCATCCGGTCGGCACCGGCGCCTACAAGGTGACCGACTACACCCCTGGCCAGCACATCATCCTGGAGCGCAATCCGGACTGGAACAAGGATGGCAGGCCCTATATTGACAAGATCACGATGCAGTTCGGCCTCGATCCCACCGTCGCGGTGCTGAAGATCCAGAAGAACGAAGCCGACATTCTCGGCGAGATCTTCCCACCGGCCAAATATGCCGAGGTGTCGAAAGACCCGTCGCTGAAGGACCGCTTCGTGACCGCGGGTCAGCTCAACACCAACTACATGACCATGAATTTCAACATCAAGCCGTTCGACGACGTGCGGGTGCGCCGTGCGGTCAACATGGCGGTCAACAAGCAACGGCTGGTCCAGGTGCTGAACAATCGCGGGACAGTCACGGGCCAGATCCTGCCGCCCGCCATGGCGGGGTTCGACCCCAAATATCTGGGTTATCCCTATGATCCGGCCAAGGCCAAGGCGCTGCTGAAGGAAGCCGGCCTTGGCGATGGCTTCTCGACCCAGCTCTATTTCCAGAACGTCGACCCCTGGCCGCGGATGGCGCAGTCGATTCAGCAGGATCTGGCGCAAGTCGGCATCCAGGTGGAGCTGCGCGGCCTCGACCTCGCCGCCGAAGTCGGCACGGCAAGCAAGCCCGACGGTGCGCCCATGACTGTGACGGAGTGGTACGCCGACTTCCCGGATCCCAGCAATTTCTACAGCGCCATACTAGGCTGCGGCGGCGCGGTGGAAGGCGGCTACAATTGGTCGTTCTATTGCAACAAGGATATCGACGCTCGCGCCAAGGAGGCGGATGCGATCTCCGATCCGAACCGCGCCGGCGACCGCGCCGACGCCTGGCGCAAGATCATGGCGGACATCATGGACAACGACGCCGCCTGGGTGCCGCTGTTCAATCCCAATCGCTATTCGCTGCGCTCCGAACGCCTGAAGGGCGATGTCAGCCTGTTCAGCGACATCATCAGCCAGCCCTTCCCGTTCGACGCGGTGTGGGTCGAGCAATGACCATGAGGTGATGTGATGCGCCACAACCATCCGCACGGGCCGGTCAACACCATCCACAGCCAGCAGCACCATATCGGCTGGAACAACGCGTTCCCGCCGGTCGCCAAGGCGGCCCCTGGCGACGTGCTGGAGTTCGAGTGCCTCGATCCGTCCTGCGGCCAGATCACGCCGGACTGGAAGGCGGCCGACCTGGCGCGGCTGGATTTCGGGCGCATCAACCCCACCCTCGGCCCGATCGAGATCGACGGGGCCGAACCGGGCGATGCGCTGCGCATCACGTTCCTCGGTTTCCAGAACAGCGGCTGGGGCTGGACCGCGAACATTCCCGGCTTCGGCCTGCTGGCGGACCAGTTTAAGGAGCCGGCGCTGCACATCTGGAAATACGATGCCAGCCTCACCACGCCCGCCATGTTCGGCGGACTGGCGGCCGTGCCGCTGAAGCCGTTCTGCGGCACCATCGGCGTCGCGCCGGCGGAGCCGGGCCTGCATTCGGTCGTGCCGCCGCGCCAGGTCGGTGGCAACATGGATATCCGCGACCTGTCGATCGGCACCGAACTGTTCCTGCCGATCGAAGTGAAAGGCGCCCTGTTCTCCATCGGCGATCCGCACGCGGCGCAGGGCGATGGCGAGGTGTGCGGCACCGCCATCGAGAGCCAGCACAAGGCGACGCTGAAGCTCGACCTGGTCAAGGGCGCCAATCTGAAGATGCCGCGCTTCCGCACCCCCGGCCCGGTGTCGCGCCATCTCGACGAGAAGGGCTACGACGTCACGACCGGCATCGGCCCAGATCTTTTCACCGGGGCGCGGAATGCCGTCAGCGGCATGATCGACCTGCTCACCAAGCGCCACAACATGTCGGCGATCGAAGCCTACATGCTGTGCTCGGTCTGCGCCGATTTGCGGATCAGCGAGATCGTCGACATGCCGAACTGGGTGGTGAGCTTGTACTTCCCGCGGGTGGTGCTGGATTGATGCGATCATACGCGATGAGCCCCCCTTGTGGGGGAAGGTTGGGATGGGGGGTGCCGCCACAGGACCGTAGTCGAGAAATGCTGAAGTCCGCGCGGCGTCGAAAAGTACATCGCCTCCGCTGCTCGTGCGGCGTCACCCCCCATCCAGCCTCCCCCACAAGGGGAGAAGGGCAATGAGTCTCCTCAAGCTCGACGGGCTGCGTGTCGCCTTCGCGACGCCGACCGGTCCCGTCACCGTGGTCGATGGCCTCAGCTTCGCGCTCGAGGCCGGCGAGACGCTGTGCATCGCCGGCGAATCCGGATCGGGCAAGTCGGTGACCGCGCTCTCGCTGATGGGTTTGCTGCCGAAGCCGGGCGGGCGCGTCACCGCCGGCTCCGCGATCTTCCAGGGCCGCGACTTGTTCGAGCTCAGCGACGCCGAGATGCAGGAGATTCGCGGCGACGACATCGCCATGATCTTCCAGGAGCCGATGACCAGCCTCAATCCCGTGCTCAGCATCGGCACGCAGATGATCGAGGGTCTGCGGCGGCACAAGGGCCTTGGCGAATCGGATGCCGAGAAAAGCGCCATCGCGGTGCTGGATTCGGTGCGCATCCCCGAGGCGCGCCGGCGCATGAGGCAGTTCCCGCACGAGCTCAGCGGCGGCATGCGCCAGCGCGTGATGATCGCGATGGCGATGTCGTGCGACCCCAAGATCCTGATCGCGGACGAGCCGACCACCGCGCTCGACTGCACCATCCAGGCGCAGATCCTGGAGCTGATGAGCGACCTGCAGAAGCAGACCGGCACCGCCATCATCCTCATCACCCACGACATGGGCGTGGTGGCGGAGATGGCGGACCGCGTCGTCATCATGCGCTACGGCAAGATGGTGGAGCATGGCAGCGTCAAGTCCGTGTTCGCCGCGCCGCAAGCCGACTACACCAAGGCGCTGCTGGCCGCGGTGCCGAAGTTCGGCAGCGGCAGGAACGCGCCCGGCGAACCGCCGAAGCCCGAGCCGATCCTTTCCGTGCGCGACCTCATCGTGCGGTTCGACGTGAAGGGCGGCTTCTTCCACCGCACCAGGCAACGCGTCCATGCGGTGGAGAAGATCTCCTTCGACCTCGCGCCCGGCGAGACCCTGGCGCTGGTCGGCGAAAGCGGCTGCGGCAAGTCGACGACGGCGCGCGCCATCATGCATCTTTCGCCGTTCTCCGGCTCGATCAGGCTGGCGGGCAAGGAGACCGCGGCCGCCACGGGCGACACATTGCGCGCCGTGCGCCGCGACGTGCAGATGATCTTCCAGGACCCGCACGCGTCCCTGGACCCGCGCATGAGTGTCGGCGACCTGGTGGGCGAGCCGCTGGTGATCCACGGTCTTAGCCGGGGATCGGAGCTGAAGGACCGCGTCGCCGACCTGTTCCAGCGCGTCGGCCTGACGCCGGAGCAGATCACGCGCTATCCGCACGAATTCTCCGGCGGCCAGCGCCAGCGCATCTGCATCGCCCGCGCCCTCAGCCTCAACCCGAAGATCATCATCGCCGACGAATGCGTCTCGGCCCTCGACGTCTCGATCCAAGCGCAGATCCTGGAGCTCCTGAAAAAGCTGCGCGCGGAGCTTGGGCTCTCCTATCTCTTCATCTCGCATGACATGGCGGTGGTGGAGCAGGTCAGCCACCGCGTCGCCGTCATGTATCTCGGCCAGATCGTGGAGACCGGCCCGACCAGGGAGGTGCTCGGCAACCCGCAGCATCCCTATACCAAGAAGCTGCTGGCGGCGGTGCCGATCCCCGACCCATCCCGCCGCGGCTTGGCCCGCCGGCGTCTCGAAGGCGAAGTGCCCAGCCCGTTCCGCCCGGTCGACTACGTGCCGACCTTCGTCGACTACCGCGACCTCGGCGGCGGACACCTGGTGGCGACGGCGTAGCTGCCCGCTCCTCACACTCTGATCTCCTCCCCCAATTTGGGGGAGGGGGAACTAAGCCACGAACTTCAACGCCCGCATCACTTCGAAATAGTCGCGGGTCTCGAAGCGGATGGTGCGCTCGCCGATATGCTTGCAGCCGGGATACCAGGATACCTTGTACGCCTTCACCGGGTTGTTGAACTCGATCTCCAGGGTGAAGCGCTTCGGCAGCTTCAACATGCTCTTCTTGAGATCGCCGGTCAGCGCCTTCTCAACGCCCTTGCGGATGCGATCGCAGGCCAGCTTGGGTGCGATCGAGATGGTCGAGGGCCCCTTGCCCTCGCTCAAGGCCGCCGTCGCGATGTTGGGATTGTGGCCCTTGATGTCGGTGCACAGTTGCTTGTCGCCGGAGACGAACACCACCGGCACGCCGACATACGCCGCCGCATAGGCGTGCAGCAGGAATTCCGAGGTCGGCACGCCGTTGATGCGCATGCGCATGATCTCGAGGTTGAGCGTGTGGGCGAGCGGATTGGTCTCGTCCCCCGCCTTGGAGTGATAGCCGACGAACAATGCGGCATCGAAGCTGTCGTCCAGCTCCTGCACCATGCTCATCGGATGGCCGCTCCAGCCGCGCACCAGCCGCGCATTCTCCGGCAGGTCGGCCTGGATGATGTTGCGCCCCGTGGCATGCGCGTCCTTGATGAGGATGTCCTTCGCACCCGCCGCGTTCGCGCCCGCGCAGGCCGCCAGCACTTCGCGCGTCATCTGCTGGCGATGCTCGGGATAGTCGGCGTGCGGCTTCCTCGCCTCGTCCCAATTGGTGATGCCCGCCGTGCCTTCGATGTCGGCGCTGATATAGATCTTCATGCTTCCCCCAAAGTGAAACGCGGGCGCCACTCTAGCCATTCATCCGGCAGCGCGCTACGGTTCGCACCGCGATCAGGGAGCAGGGGCGGCTCATGGGCAAGACGGAACTGTGGCAGTGGGATGCGGTCGACCTGGCGCGGGCGATCCGCTCCAGGGAGATATCCAGCCGCGAAGCGACCGAGGCGTGCCTGAAGCGCCTGGACGACGTAAACCCGAAGCTGAACGCCATCACGTTCCAGATCGCCGAACAGGCCTTGCGCGATGCCGACTCCGCCGACGCGTCGGTGAAGGCCGGCGAAGCGCTCGGCCCGCTGCACGGTGTCCCGGTCAGTACCAAGGAGAATATCGACCAGAAGGACCTGCCGACGCCGAACGGCGTCGTCGCCTACAAGGACGTGATCGCGCCGGCCGACGCACCGGTGGTCGCCAACTGGCGGATGGCCGGCGCCATCTTCATCGGCCGCACCAACGCGCCGGCCTATTCGCTGCGCTGGGACACCGACAACGCGCTGCGCGGCCGCACCTATAATCCGTGGGCCAAGGGGCGCACGCCTGGCGGCTCCTCCGGCGGCGCGGGCTCGGCGGTCGCCTCCGGCATCGGCCCGATCTCCCACGGCAACGATTACGGCGGATCGATCCGCTATCCGGCCTATTGCTGCGGCGTCGCGGGCATCCGCCCCACCATGGGGCGCGTGCCGGCCTTCAATCCCTCGGCTCAGAGCGAGCGGCCGCCCACCATCGCCTTGTTCGCGGTGCAGGGCCCGCTGGCGCGGCGGGTCAAGGACGTGCGGCTCGGCCTTCATGCCATGAGCGGGCGCGACGCGCGCGACCCCTGGTGGGTGCCGGCGCACCACCACGGCCGTGCTCCGCAGCGGCCGATCAAGGTCGGCCTCATCACCGGCGCACCCGGCCTCTACACCCATCCCAAGGTCGCCGAGGCCGTGCGCAAGGCCGGCGGGGCGCTCGGCAATGCCGGATACGCGGTGGAGGAAGTGACACCCCCGTCGATCGAGGCCGCGCGCGAATTGTGGGTGAAGCTGGTGGCCGCCGACATCCGCGAGATGCTGTGGGAGACGATCGCGGCCAATGCCGATCCGCTCGGCGTCAAGGCGGTGCAATTGTGGCGCGACGCCCTGCCGCCCATCAGCATGGCTGAATACATCAAGGGCTTCTCGCTGGTGACGAAGCACCGGCGCGAATGGTCGCTGTTCCTCGAGCAATATCCGCTGATCGTCGGCCCCAATTGCGGCGACCTGCCGTTCGAGATCGGGTTCGACACCACCGACATGGCGCGCACGCAGCATGTGCTCGCCAGCCAGGCCCTGATGGTGACGGTCAATCTGCTGGGTTTCCCGGCAGCCGCCGTGCCGGTCGGCACCACCGAGGCCGATGGCGCGCCGAACGGCCTGCCGCTCGGCGTCCAGGTAATCGCCGGCCGCTACCGCGAAGATTTGGCCCTCGACGCCGCAGAAGTGATCGAAGCGCAACACGGGCTGGCGACGCCGATCGACCCGGTTTGGTAGAGTACTCCTCCCTTTGTCATCCCGGCCAAGCGCAGCGCGAGCCGGGACCCATTCGATCCATCAGCACTGCGGACCTGTGGCATGGGCCCCGGCTCTTCGGCCGGGGTAACATTCCGAGAGCACGGAGAGGTCGCGGCTAGACCGCTCGTTCCCCTGGCATTTGACGCGATTCCCGTGGGTCGCCTTTACCATATCTCAACCGGCTTTATGGCATCCGATATAAGCGCGGCCCATCGGCCGTTTGTGAGGGAAAAGATTATGACGGCGATCAAGGTCAGCGGCGGCAATTACGACGAGATGATGCGGGTCCTGCAGGTCGAGCTGCATGACGACGCTACGGACCGGCTGGCCGAAATGGGCCGCATCCTTGAAACCATGAGCGCGAGCGGGCCGTCGGATTCCGCGCTCGCCGCGCTCCGCCGCCTGGCGCACAACATGAAGGGCATCGGCGGCAGCTTCGGCTATCCCGCCCTGTCGCAGATCGCCCATCGCATGGAAAGCTACGTCAACGACCTGACGAGCTGGACCAAGGAGACGCCGGGCGAGCTGCAGAAGTTCATCGACCGGATGAGCGCGATGCTGGAGCGCGCCAGCCAGCCGACCGACGAGGAGCTGGCCCAGATCGTCCGTGCCCTGCCCAGCCACCTGGTGCAGAATTTCTCGGTCAAGGACATCAGCACCCACACTGTCGAGGTGCTGCTGGTCACGCCGACCCGCGCGCTCGCCAAGCTCCTGAGCCAGCAGATCATGGCGTGCGGCTTCCGCGTCAACGCCGTCAACGACCCGATGGACGGCCTCAACGCCGCCTTGCGCGCCCGGCCCGACATGATCATAACCTCGCAGGTGATGCGCACCATGACGGGCCTCGACCTGGTGCGCGCCGTCCGCGCCATCGCCGCCACCCACAAGATCCCGGCCGCCATCCTCACCAGCCAGGGCAGCGACCGTGGCCTGTTCCCCGGCATCCCCGACGACGTCGCGATCCTCGGGACCGGCGATCAGTTCGCCGACGATTTCGGCAAGGTCATCGCGCAGTTCGGGATCGGCTAGTGAGCGAGGCAGCCATGATCGCGCTCTACATCGCAGTCGCAACCGTCGCAGGCGTTCTGCTGCTGGTCGGCTTCATGCGCAACAAACGCGCCGGTCGCACGCAGAGCGGTGGCGGCGGTGACAGCGGCCTCGGCAACTAAAGTGGCCAGGCAACGTGGAACAATTAGTCCGCATCACTGATCGGTATGTCGTTACGATCGTCTACTTCTTTTTGGGGCTTTTGAACGCACCGTCCTGGCCCTACTTGACTGGCTTCGTCGCAGTCGGGCTTCTGATCGATGCGTTAGCACCAAGATTTCTTTCGCCCACCACAGCAGACAAGGATAGCCCTGATTACAATCCGGAGCTCGCACACAAGGCCGGATGGCGACGATTGTATTGCTTAGCGGCTGCCTACCTGGTTCTTGATTATGGTGTCCCCCTGGCAGCTACGATCCTATCAGCCTCAAGCCCGGAACTCCTCGATGCGATGGGCCCACCTGCCTTTACAATTGCATCCCCTTTCAGTCCAATTCTGCGGAACCACTACGGGCAATTGTTCAAGGACGAATATATCGCTCGGGCAAATCTCGTTGCCGTCGTATATGCCGGCCTGTTCTTTGTTTTCTACGCAACCCTGGCAATGGCGCTCTCCATCAACAGGTGTTCCTTCCCGGATGGAACGATCCTGCGTGCGAGGGAGGGCATTAAACCGCGCAAAGCGGAAAACTGGCGATCCGCCGGGTTCGTGTTGATTCTCTCTATTTTTATGGTCTTTATCATTCACGTGGTGACGTTTCCTCAGATCGACTATTCTGATGAGAATCTCAGGTCACGGCACCTGAATTTGAATCTCAGGGACCACAACAAGTTCTTCTATGACCTGGCGTTCTTTCTGAGCGGCTTCTGCCTCTTTTTCCCTCTCGCGCATCAAACTCTACGGTACCTGCTGTTGAAACGACGGCAGTTCCAAGCGTTTGGGAGACAGGATGGGAAGCTGCGCGATGGTGGCCCGGGAGCGGTATCCGATCACCACCCGCTATAGATCCCCAGTCCGCGTTTCTTGATCTGCCCCGCGATCACCATGCGCTGGATTTCGCTGGTGCCTTCCCAGATGCGGTCGACGCGGACGTCGCGGTAGAGGCGCTCGACCGGGTTCTCGCGCATATAGCCGCGGCCGCCCAAAATCTGCACCGCCTTGTCGACCACCCGGCCGGCCATCTCCGAGGCGTAGAGCTTCAGCGCCGAGGCGCGGGCGTGCTGCATCTTCTTGTCGAGGCCGGCATTCAGCTCGGCGCCAACCCGGTAGATCATGCTCTTGGTCGCGAACAACTCCACCGCCATGTCGGCCAGCATGAACTCGATCGCCTGGAAATCGCGGATGGGTTTTCCAAATTGAACGCGGGTTGCGGCGTAGTCGTTGGCGATTTCGGTCGCGCGGGTGGCGGCGCCGAGGCAATGGGCCGCGATCTCGATCCGCGTCTCGGTGAACCATTCCTTGGTGAGGTCGAACCCCTGCCCCACTTCGCCGAGGCGCCGGTCATCGCCCACCGCGACCTTGTCGAACACCATCTCGAAATGCTCGTAGAGATAATTGTGGGTGAATTTCGGGATGCGCGTGACGGATACGCCCGGCGCGTCCTTGTCGACGATGAAGATGGTCGGCTTCTTCGGATCGCCATCGACATGGGCGTGCACCAGGATGACATGCGAGGCATCGGCCGAGGTGACGAACCACTTCTCGCCGGAGATGATCCACTTGCCTTTCTTCTTCACCGCCTTGGTCTTCACCATCGAGGGGTCGGAGCCGGCCTGCGCCTCGGTGATGGCGTAGCAGGCGCGGCCCTTGCCCTGGTTGATGGGGATGAGGAATTCCTGGCGCTGCTTTTCCGTGCCGTATTTCAGCGGGGTCGAGGCCTTCCAGGCGACGGTCCACATGCCGTTGGTGGCGCGGCCCAGCTGCTCGCAGATCAGGATCTGCTGCAGTGGCGTATAGCCGTGGCCGCCATCCTCCTTGGTGTGGTTGATGCCGTTCAGCTTGTAGCGCAGCACGTTCTTCTTGATCTCGGTGAGCGTCTTCTTCGAGAGCGTCCGCTCGTCGCACGCGATCTCGTTGGGATGCAGCCAGGTCTCGGCGAAAGCACGCGCGCGCGCCTGCGCCTCGATGTCGGCGGTGGTGAGTGATAGGTCCATGTGCGTGTGTCCCCCAATACGCTTTTCAAACTGTCATCCCGTCCGAGCGCAGCGAGAGCAGGGACCCATGCGTACCATCGGCGGCGCTGCGATGGCGCATGGGCCTCGGCTCAGGGCCGGGGTGACAGTAGAATATGTGGTGCCGTCGTGCCTCATTGCCGGCGCGGCACGATCAGCGCGTCGACGGCCATGCAGGCGCTGGGGCCGGCGATCAGCGGGTTCACGTCGACCTCTGCGATCAAACCGTCCAGGTCCGCCAGCATGACGGAGAAGCGCGCGATGGTCATGACGATGCTCGGCAGATGCGCTGGTCTTGCGCCGCGCACGCCCGCCAGCAGCTTGCGCAGCTTCAACCCATCCAGCTTGCGCTCCGCTTCCAGTTCGTCGATCGGCGCCAGCGCGAAGGCGCGATCCTCCATCAGCTCGATCAAAGTCCCGCCGGCGCCCAGCATCAGCAGCATGCCGAACTGCGGATCGTGCAATCCACCGAGCGCCAGCTCCGTACCCCTCTCCACCATCTGCGTCAGCAGCATGCGCGCGCCGAGGCGCTTGGCCATCTCGTCATAGGCGGCGCGCAGTTGCGCTTCGTCGCGGAGGTCGAGCTTCACGCCGGCGACATCGGACTTGTGAAATATGCCCGGCGCCGCCGTCTTCAGCACCACCGGATAGCCGACGCGCTCCGCCCACGCGACCGCCTGGTCCGCGTTGCCGACCACGTGGCGCTTCGGCACCTGCAACCCGTAATCCTCCAGGAGCGCGAGGCTGGCATCCTCATCCAGGGTCTCGCCGGTCGCCAGACGGGGTACCCATTTCTCGCGCAGGCCTTTCGGCGCCGGCGCGATCTCCAGCCGCTGCTCCGACGCGCGGTCGCGATGCCGCATCGCCAGTTTGAGAACCCCGAGCGCGGAATCGACGCCGGACAGAACCGGAATGCCATGCTCGGTCAGACGCTGCGCCACATTGTCCGATCCGTTGCTGCCGAGATTGGTGGCGAGCAGCAGCGGCTTCGATGTCCGCGCGAAGGCACTTTCCATCAGCGTCGCATAGCCGTCGGAGAGATAATAGCCGTCGCGCGTCTCGACGCAGAAGATGCCGCAGGCGCTCATCGGATCGTCGGCCAGGGCCGTCATCATGTCGCCCATCGCCGCCTCGTAGTCCTTCCCGGTCCCCCAGGCGTCGAGCGGATTGGTCGGCTCCAGCCCCGCATCCAGCCGCTCCCGCAGCTTGCGCCTGGTGCCCTTGGAGATCGCCGCGAACGAGACGCCGCGCTTGTCCGCGAGGTCGATTGTAAGTTCGAGCAGCCCGCCGGAATCGTGCATGGTCGCGATATCGCCCGCCGCCAGCCGCCGCGGCCCGGAATAGAGCCGCAACGCGTTGGCGAAATCGTCGAGCGTCTCGACCTCGATCACGTTGTGGCGGTCGAACAAGGCGGCATAGGCGGCGTGGTTGCCGGCGATGGCGCCGGAATGGCTGACCGCCTTGGCGGCGGAGGCGGCGGTCTTGCCGACCTTCAGCGCGATGACGGGAATATCCCGCTCGCGCGCCTTCTCGAGGCCGGCGACGAAGTTCGCCGGATCGCGCACGGTCTCCAGGAACAGCCCGACGCAGCGGGTCTGCGGCATCTCCAGCGCGAAGTCGAGATAGTCGGCGATATTGGTGGTCAACTCCTGCCCGGCCGAGACCGCGAGCGCCCAGCCCATGCGCTTGTCGTTGTGGCAGATGCCGGAATAGACCGAGCCGGAATGGGTCAGCAGCACCGCGCCGCCCTTCCTCATCCAGGGCGGCGGCGGAAACCCGCAGACGCGCAGGCCGTAGCTGAGGTTATAGAACCCCATGCAATTGCCGCCGCAGATCTGCATGCCCGCTTCGCGCGCCATCGCCGCGATGCGCTGGGTGAGCTTCGGTTCGGCATCCTTCTCGAGATAGCCGGACGCAAAAATCGTCAGCGCCTTCACGCCGGCTGCGATCGCATCGTGCACAGAGGCTTCCAGCCGCTCATTGGAGACGCCGAGCACCGCCATATCGATCGGCCCCGGCGCTTCGCGCAGGCTGGGATGGACCGGCCGCCCGCCGATCTCCGGATAGTTCGGATTGATCAAGCTCAGCTCGACCGGGCTCTCTCCCAGGGTGGCGGCGACGATCATGCCGTTGCCGACCGTGCCTTCCTTGGGCGAGGCGCCCACCAGCGCGACGCGCTTCGGCATCAGCAACGGTGCCAGCCGGTGCGCCTGAAGCGCGGCGGAAGACGCCGAGGGCAGCCTGACGACGTTGGACATGGAGACGCCTAGTCCTTCGGCTTGCCGGACAGCGCGTTGAGGCTGGCCTGCTCGCGTTCGGCGAAATCGCGCTGTTGCGCCAGCTTGGCTTCGAACAGGCGATGCGCCTCTTCATGGACGGGGCCGTAGACCTCCATCCAGAGCTGCGCGTCGACCGCGACGATCAGGCGGCCCATCTGCCAGGAGGTCGGCTCGGCCCGCCCTTCCAGCCAGCTTTCCAGCACCTTCACGGACACGCCGCTCGCGGCCGCCAGAACCTCGCGCCGCATCGGGCCAACCGGCTCCAGCCGCTTGCGCAAAGCCGCCGCCAGCCGCGCGCGGTGGGCATCGCGCCCCTGCACGTCCTGATCGATCGCCATCGCGATGTTGGCGTCCAGCTCGCCCTTGCCGCGCTTGGTCGCCGCGGCGGCGCCGAAATGCGCCGGGAAGACGGCGGAGAGGTAGGCAAGGCAGGTGCGCTTGGCCGCCTGGCGGTCGAACTTGGCTGGCGACATCAGGCAGTCGAACCACAGCCCGTCGATCATGGCGTTGAGGCCGACGGCGGCCTGGTGCGCGTCGATGCCCTCATACGCGCCCTCGGCCACGATGCGGGCGCAGAGCTGTTCGGTCTCCTTGAGGTATTCCTCCTCCAGCCGCATCACCAGGCTCTGGTAGTTGGCGTTGTTGCGCGCCTCCGCCCAGAAGGCGTACCAGACCGAGACCTTTTCCGCGTTGCAGACGAAGGCGTGGAAGTCGGCTTCGATCATCGCCTCGAGCCCGGCGGCGGGCGAAACCTTGCCCCTGGCGATCGCGCCCTGCCACAGCGTCGAATATTCCTCCGCGATGTTTTCCAACGTCGCGATCAGCAGCTGATCCTTGGATTTGAAATAAAAGTTGACGATCCCGGGCGAGAGGCCCGCTTCGCCCGCGACGTGCGTCAGCGTGAGGCTCGCATAGCCGTAGCGGCCGATCGCGCGCATGGTCGCGTCGATCAGTTGCTTGCGCCGAATCTCTTTGGCGGCCTCAGCTTTTGCCATCTTAACGACCCTCATCCCACGAGTCCCCATCTCGCGTTTCGGGCGAGCATCCTACACGCAACCCGTTGAAATGCAACGGATTGCTGCATATGCAGCATTAAACGTCCATTTAACATGCTGGACATTATGACAGAGACGGGCTAGCTTTTCTATATCGTCATTTAACAAATCAGTCGCTGAGACGACGCTACGGAGGGCTTCAGCGACAGGTTTAACCCTGGAGCGGATGCCATCATGAGCCACATCAAGACCGAGCGGCGCACTCTCACCAAGTCCAACGCGCATTATCGGGAGGCTGTGAAGCATCTGCCGCTGGGGGTCTCGTCCAACTTCCGCTTCTGGGGCGAGAAGGAGACGGTGTTCGTGAAGCGCGGCAAGGGCGCTCGCCTCTGGGACCTCGATGGCAACGAATATATCGACTACCGCCTGGGCTACGGCCCGGCGATCCTCGGCCATTGCAACGACGAAGTCGACGCCGCCGTGCGCGAGGCGCAGCAGGTCGGCACCGTCTATGCCCTCGGCACCGAGAAGGAAGTCACGGTCGCCAAGCTGATCAAGGAGATGATGCCGGCGGCCGACCTGGTGCGCTTCTCCAACTCCGGCACCGAGGCGGTGATGGCCGCACTGCGCCTGGCGCGCGGCTACACCGGGAAAGACCACTACGTCACCTTCGAAGGGTCCTATCACGGCCTGTTCGACGCCACCATGTGGACGGCGGACCCGGACAGCATGAAGGACCAGAGCCGCGATCCGGTGCTGGTCTCCTACGGCCAGGGCATTCCCAAGATCGTGCGCGAGCTGTTCTGGCAGGTGCCGTACAACGACGCCAACCGCCTGGAAGAGGTGCTGAAGCAGCACCATGATTCGATCGCGGCGGTGCTGATCGAGCCGATCCTCGGCAATTGCTGCGGCATCCCCTCGAAGCCCGAATTCATCAAGGCGGTGCGCGAGCTCTGCACCAAATACAACGTCGTGATGATCGTGGACGAGGTGAAGACCGGCTTCCGCGTCGGCAAGGGCGGCGCCCAGGAACTCTATGGCATCGAGGCCGACATCTTCACCATCGCCAAGGCGATGGCAAACGGTTACCCGATCGCGGCCATCGGCGGGCGCGAGGACATCATGCGCAAGTATGGCAGGGGCGTCGCCCATGGCGGCACCTATACCGCCCAGGCCATGAGCCTGGCCGCCGCCGAGAAGACGCTGACCATCCTCAAGGACACCGACGCCCTCGACCGCATCGCCGGCTATGGCAAGGCGATGCAGGATGGCATGCACAAGGTGCTGAGCCGCCGCGGCATCCCGCACAGCTTCACCGGCCATTACTCGATGTCCGGCCTGTTCTTCAGCGCCCAGGCGCCGACGACGTATCGCAACTGGAAGCTCAGCGACTACACCTTCTATGACACGATGGCGGGCATCCTGATCGACATGGGCGTGATGTGCGAACCCGACAGCCGCGAGCCCTGGTTCATCTCCGCCGGCCACGACCAGGCCTGCCTCACCGAGACGCTCAGCAAGTTCGAGCAAGCGGTCGATCTCACCCTCGAAGAGCTCGCCGACGGCGACGATCACGAAGGCGACAAGAAGCTGATGCCGGGCATCAGCGGGTGATCTCGGCCTATCGGTGACACTCTAAAAGCGCCCTCCTGTCGCGGGAGGGCGCTTCAAATCGTCGCCATCTTCCCAGGTCGCGGCCATGCGCCGCTGCGGTGTCTCGCCCATCGTGTTCTCCAGTACCTGCGCGGTCTATGGGATGTCCGAGGCGCTGCCGATCCACGAAACGGAATCGACGCGCCCAATCGACGTCTACGGCCGCACCAAGCTAGCGGTCGAGCATCTCCTGGCCGACGTCGCCGCGACGGGCGCAATCCGCGTGGTCATGCTGCGCTATTTCAATGCGGCCGGAGCCGATGGCGAGGGCGAGATCGGCGCAGTTTGGGACCTGTCCTAGGAGATTGTTAAGCATCTATTCGTCAAATGGCTTCTGGCAAGGGGGAGGATCGCCATGACCTCTGTAGCGGAATTGCGCGCCGCTCCGCCTCCTGCCCTAGCCCGGCACGGATATCTCTGGCGGACCAGGAATTGCCTTGACCCAATCTGAACTGAAAGCGGATACGAAACTGGGCACGTTCCCCGGCCGGATCCTGATGGGCATTCTGATGGCCGGGGCGGGAGTCGGGCTGATCTATGCCCTGTTTCGCACTTTCGGGGCGACGGGTGCCGACTTCATGGAGGCACTGTCGCGCTCGCCGTGGCAGCTTTATGCCGCCACCACAATCATTCTCATACTCAACAATCTGGTTGGCGTGCTCAAATGGCGAGCCGCGATACGCTGGCTTGATCCTGCCGCCGCCATGCCGCCCGTGCTCGCGAGCTTCGAGGCATCGATCTTCGGCGCGCTTTTCGGCCTGCTCTTGCTGCCGCAAGTCACCAGCGCCGCCGCCCGGTGGCTGGTGCTGAAACGGAATGGAGGCCGCGGAAGCCTGGCCGTCAGCACGACGTTCTATGAACAGGTCTGCGACATGTTCATGTTAACGACGGCCGGCGTCGCGGGCCTCGTCATACTGGTTTTCGCCCCGAGGGCCACGGTTGGAGGGCTTCTCGTCGTGGCCGCGTTCGCAACGGCACTCATTGCGATGGGGCCGATCTTCGCCGCCGGCGCCGCGCTGTTCGCGGGTATCCGACGGCTTGTCCCGCCGGGCCGCATCGCAGGCGGTTTCGGCACAGTTGCCGAAGTCCTGCGCCGCCTGGCCGCCGCACCGTGGCGGGCGTCGTTGACGATGATGAGCTATTCGGCGCTTAGGCTGGTTCTACAGATAAGCCATGGGTTGGCCATTGCGTTTGTCTTTGCACCCACTGCAGCGCCAACATTGGTTGCAGCGGGTGTGCCGGCGGCAGTACTTGCAGCGACACTTCCGATCTCCCCCAGTGGTCTGGGGGTCGCTGACTGGACCTGGGGCGGAATGCTGGTCCTCGCAGGAGCTGCCCCGATCGCCGCAGCGATCGCAACGCTCGCCAGCCGGATCGCATACATGATCTCGCTCGGCGTCGTCGGAGGGATGTTTCTTTTCGTCCGATTGATTGGGCGCGTGTTGTTGCGACCGCGATCGAGATTGGCGGATCATTAACCATTTGGAAAATGTTCGGCCCTAGCGTGCTACAGTGCAGCCGCGACCATCTAGCGCAAGAAGAATAGCCGCAGGAAGTCGGGAGATGACAGGGGGCCTCACGCAAGACGCCAAGCCGTGGCTCACGGTGATCATGCCGGTCTATCGTGGGGAACGTTGGATCGAGCAAGCGCTTCAATCTCTCGCAAATCAAAGCGACGACGGCGTCGAGCTGATCGTGATCGACAGCAGCCCCGACAACGCCACTGCCGACATCGTGCGGCGGTTCTCGGGTCGTTTGCGGCTGAGGCTGGAAGAGAAGAGCAGCCTGCCTTCGTGGCAGACAAAGACCAACAAGGCCGTGGAGATGGCATCGGCCGACCAC
>DASYRS010000563.1:0-1507 GCA_036004205.1 Dongiaceae bacterium | reverse complement strand
TCGCGTAACTGCTCCGGCGTCGGTGACCGGCCGATCTCCGGCTGCCAGTCGCTGACGATCATGGATGCTTGCATCATTCGGCCCCGTCCCCTTGGGAAGTCGGGCCAAAGTACTCGGCGCCCCCGCCTGGCCGGCTTCCGTCTTGCTCGATGGTCTTGATCGCGAACAGATATTGCGGGTCGCGGCGCCAGCGCTCCAGCACCTTCATCGCCGCGTCCCCGGCAACCTTGTCATAGAAACCGAGCGCCCGGCCAAGATCGACGGCACCGCCGCCCAGGCCCGGACGCGCCCGGCGCGTCAGCAGATAGATGGTGGCGAATTCCTCGCGCGTCAGGCGCAGGGCCCGCGCGATCACCGCGATGCCGTTGCCGCCGGTCTCGTAGAGCAGGCGGTGGATGAGCGCGAGGCGCAGCTCCGCCGCCTCGGCGAACATCGCCTCGAACATCGGGATCTCGCCGCGGCGCAAGGTCTGGATCATCAGCCGCGCGGTCAGCTTGCCGCTGGACTTGATGACGCGCGCGGCTTCCTCGGCCGGCGATGCCGTCTCAGGCGCGCGCGCCTCGGCTTCGGTCGCCGCCACCTGCTCGCGCAGGATCGGCTCGATCGTGTCGTCGAGCTCGTTGGCGTCGAACTGGAACTTGTCGATGATGAATTGCCGGATCGCGGCGGAGACCCAGTAGCACATCTTGACCGCCAGATCGCGCGGCAGGTCGCGGCGATGGACCAGCGGCTCCTGGAATTCGTCGATCTGCTTCGATTGGTCGACGATGTAGGCCAGGGTCGCTTCGGAGATCTTGGCTTCCTGGTTGTTCAGCAGGGCCATGATCACGTCGCTGTGGCCGGTCTCCACCAGCACGTCGCTGACCGACATGGATAGGTCGCGGCGCATCGCGACCGCGAGGATATGCTGGCGCGAGCGGTGGTGGATGATCTCGATCAGGTCGGTATCCTGCAGCGCCCGGGAGCGCATCAGGATCGGCGAGGCGATATCGATCTCATCATTGGCGAGCAGGACTGCGAGCTCCCGCGGCGTGCCCGGCAGATCGGCCAGGCGGTGCGAGAGCTTCATCCGGATATCGTGCGAGACTTCGCGGACCAGCTTTTCGAGGATGTCGACCATCAGCGCGCGTTCCTGCGCGCTGAGGACAGCGGATTGCTCCTGGAACAGATCGCCCATCACCTCGAAGAGGTGCGACCTGGCCTGTTCCGATTTCTCCCGCGCCAACTGCAGGAGCTGCTGCACTTCCATGGCCTCAGCAGCCATCGAGCGACTCCCCAATGCGACCGCTCGGTCAACGCCCACAAGGCGATCCGAGGTGTATCAGGTCCGGAAAGGCGCTTGTGCGGCGCTCAAAACTCGCGGCGGCTGCCCCAATGCCCCACCCGCCGATTGCCGATCAACTGCCTTCGTCGAACCTGCTGTCCCTACTTGGAATCAGAAACCCCGGAGCGTTACTTCGCGGTTAACGATGCGTGCAATTAACCAAAAAGTCAAAGCAAAATGACA
>DASYRS010000562.1:0-1640 GCA_036004205.1 Dongiaceae bacterium | reverse complement strand
TCGTGCCGGAGACGATGGAATCCTTCGTCATCTAATCGCCGGATTGAAGCTTGGCGGCGTAGTAGTCCCAGGCCTTGGCGATGAGGTTCGGCTTGCTGAGGCCGGCGCGGGCGCCTTCGATCTCCGCCTGCGACAGGCGGTAGGGCTCGCCCAGCGGCGCGGCCAGGCATTGGCGGCGCGCATTCTCCTCCAGATAAAGCGCCAGGATCGTCGCCGTCCTGACGTCGGGTCCGACGACCACCATGCCGTGGGCGCGCATCAGCACGGCGTTGCCGCTGCCGAGCAGCTCCGCCACCTGCCGGCCGAGCTCGGGGGTGTTGATCGAGCGTGGCGAGGCAAACACGGGCAGAGTGCCGAGCAGCGCGCCCTGGGGATAAACCGGCGCATAGGGCGTGCCGGCGGAAGAGAGCAGGGTCGACCAGGTCGGGTGGCCGTGCACGATTGCGCCGACATCCGGGCGCCGGCGATAGATCTCCGCATGCAGGTGGACTTCCATCGGCGGCGCATCGTCGCCCGGTCTTGCCTTGCCCTCCGGGTCGACGGCGACGAGATCGGATTGGGCGAGCCGGCTGCGCACCGAGCGCCCGCTATTGATAATCGCTCCGGATTCCAGCCGTACGCTGGCATGGCCGTTGAAATCGATGATGCCGTTGGCTTCCAGGATTCGCAACGCCGTCAGCAGTTCGGTGCGCGCCTGATCGAGACTCATTCGCGATCCATCGAGGCTGTCACGCCATCATGATGATGATGGTCGTGGCCGTGATCATGGCCGTGATGATGATGGTGGATGCGCTGGCGCGGACGGGCCCCGCGCGGGTCCTCGCTGAACAACAGCGACTTGATCGTGACCGGCACGGTGCCCGAAGGGAGCCTGATCTTGCCGAGATCGATGTAGTCGAAGTCCCACAATTGCACGCCGTCGATCACCAGCATCTCGTTGGCGACACCGAGCTCGTCCGCCAGGATCCGGCCGAGCGTCATGGCAACATCGCCGTCGAGCATCAGATAGAGCGGCAACCCTCTCGCAATGCGGGGGCTGAGGCCATCGCGCACGCCCTCCGCGAAGGCACGCAGGCGGGAATATTCCGGCTGGCCCTCCCAGCGCAGCGCCAGCGCCACGTCGGCATCCGTTCCGTCCAGATCGAAGGTGGCGAGATGGGCGCGGATTGCCGCCGCGACGGCGGCCGGATCGATGCGTGCGTCAAGCTGCAATGGCGGCTGCACCACCTGGATATTGCGTCGCGGCAGCAGCCTGCCGGGGTTGGTGATGTGACCGGTATTGCCGCTGAGCTGGATGGTGTATTCCGAGGCGCCGAGCGCGGTCGCGCGAATGCAGGCCGCAGCCGGCAGCAATGGCCACGGCAGCGCCTCCAGCCTGGCCCGGACGGCATGTCCGAGGCGCCGGCCCAGGTCGCCGAAATCACGGCTTTCCCGGCCATAGACATATTCGCCGACGCCGCCCGAGACCATGATTCCATCGATCCGCCCGAAATCGACGATCGGGTCCGTCAGGTAGAGCCGCTTGGCGTCTTCGGAGAGCGGCGGAGACTGCAGAGCCGCGACCAAGGTGCCGGCCATCTGATCCGCCACCTTGTCGAGGTCGGCTGGTCGCACCACGTCGCCGATCGTCCAATCGAAGC
>DASYRS010000561.1:0-3974 GCA_036004205.1 Dongiaceae bacterium | reverse complement strand
GCATGGCGTGGGTCAGGACGTGGAGCTTGGCATCGCGCCACGGGATTAACTTTCCGTCGAACCAGATGACTCCGTCACGGTCATCGAATGGGACTAAACTCATCGCTGACAACTCCACGGGAGGGGGATAGGGGTTGTATTATGCTGTATCGTAGTCCAGAGCAGACTTAGAACAATCGAACAAATAAGTCAACATGGCTGACATAAAATCTCCAGCAAATCCGCTGTTTCTGCGCGAAGACGAGCTGCGCCAGGGCATCGAGATGCTGTTTTTCGCCTATCGCGACTTCACCGCCAAAGCCGACCAGACCCTGGCCCAGTTCGGATTCGGGCGGGCTCATCACCGGGTGATCTATTTTGTCGGCCGCAACCCGGGTATGACGGTGTCCGATCTGCTGGGCATCCTGCGCATCACCAAGCAGAGTCTGAGCCGGGTTTTGGGCCAGCTGGTCCGCCAGGGTTTCATCATCCAGAAGCCGGGCGCCACCGACCGGCGCCAGCGCCTGCTCAGCCTCACCGACAAGGGTTCGGAGCTGGAAAGAAAGCTGACCGAGGAGCAGCGGGCGCTGATCGCCCGCGCCTATCGCTCGGCCGGGGCCGACGCGGTCGAGGGCTTCCGCAAGGTGCTGCTGGGCATGATCGAGGAAGGCGACCGGCGGCGCTTCCGCCCCAGTGTGCCGCGCTAGCGGACGGGCGCCATGAGCGAAGCGCAGCCGCACATCCTGGTCATCGACGACGACAAGCGGCTGCGCGACCTGATCGCGCGCTATCTGACCGAGCAGGGCTACCGGGTCACCACCGCGATCCACGCCGCCGATGCCAGGGCCAAGCTGGCGGGCATCACCTTCGACATGCTGGTGGTCGACATCATGATGCCGGGCGAAAGCGGGCTGGAGCTGACCCAGAGCCTGCGCGAGAACAGCCTGGTGCCGATCCTTCTCCTGACCGCGATGGGCGAATCCAATGACCGGATCGCGGGGCTGGAGACCGGCGCCGACGATTACCTGGTGAAGCCGTTCGAGCCGCGCGAGCTGGTCCTGCGCATCAGCGCCATCCTGAAGCGCGCCCGGGCCCGCACCGAGCGCCAGACCAGCGTCGGCGCGGTCAAGTTCGGCGCCTTCGTGTTCGAGATCGAGCGGCGCCGCCTGTTCAAGGCCGGCGAGCCTGTTCACCTGACCGAGGCGGAATCGGAACTGCTGTTCCAGCTGGCCCGGCGCGCGGGCGAGCCGGTGTCGCGCGAATCGCTGGCGCCCCAGGCGGAGGAGACCGGAGAGAGCCGCCTGATCGACGTGCAGATGACGCGCCTGCGCCGTAAGATCGAGGATGACCCGCGCTTTCCACGCTTCCTGCAGACCGTGCGCGGGCGCGGCTATGTGCTGCAGCCGGATTGAACCATGCCGATGCTGATGGCGCTCCGCGCGTTGCTGGTGGAATTCGAGGCGATGCTGCCGCGCTCGCTGCTCGGCCGCTCGATCATGATCATCGTCACCCCGGTCGTGCTGCTGCAGGTGGTGTCGGCCTGGGTGTTCTATGACAGCCACTGGAACACCGTGACCCGCCGCCTGGCGCAGAGCGTCGCCGGCGACATCGCGGCGGCGATCCAGTTGATGCCGCATCCGATCAGCGAAGAACGCGCCAAGCGGATATTCAACATCGCCGGCTCCACCATGAAGGTGAATTTCGACTTCAAGCTAGGCGAGATCCTGCCCAACGATCCCACCATCATGCGCCAGAACCTGGTCGACCGGCAGTTGGCCGACGCCCTGGAGGCCCGGGTCGAGCGGCCTTTCATCATCGACAGCCGCTCGCTGCAGAACCAGGTCGAGATCCACGTGCAGCTGCCGGAAGGCGTGCTGCAGGTGGTGGTGGAGCGGCGACGCCTGTTCTCCTCCACCACCTATGTGTTCTTCCTGTGGATGCTCGGCACCTCGCTGGTGCTGCTGTCGATGGCGACCCTGTTCATGCGCGGCCAGGTGCGCCCGATCAAGCGCCTCGCCCAGGCGGCGGACGATTTCGGCAAGGGCCGCGACGTCGGCGAATTCGTGCTGGACGGCGCGGCGGAGGTGGAAGTGGCGGGCCGCGCCTTCAACCAGATGCGCAACCGCATCCGCCGGCAGCTCCAGCAGCGCACCGAGATGCTGGCCGGCGTCAGCCACGATCTGCGCACGCCCCTGACCCGCATGAAGCTGCAGCTCGCCATGATGGGCCAGAATCCGGCGATCGAGGACCTGAAGCGCGACGTCGACGACATGGAACGGATGGTCAACGCCTATCTCGCCTTCGCGCGCGGCGAGGGAACGGAGCAGCCGAGCGAGGTCGACATCGTCGCGGCGGTCGAGGATGTGGTCAGCGGCGCGCGGCGCGAGGGCGCGCGCATCGGCTTTGCCGCCGCGGAATCCGAGCTGACCGTGCCGCTGCGGCGCGATGCCTTCCGCCGGGCGGTCGCCAACATCGTCGGCAACGCCCAGCGCTATGGCGGGCGGATCGAGGTCGTGCTCAACCGCGGCCGCAGCAGCGTGGAGATCGTGGTGGACGATGACGGGCCGGGCGTACCGAGGGACAGCCGCGAGGATGTGTTCAAACCGTTCTTCCGGCTCGACGGCTCGCGCAACGAGGAGACTGGCGGGACCGGTCTTGGCCTCACCATAGCGCGCGACATCCTGCGCAGCCATGGCGGCGATCTCACCCTCGGCGATTCGCCGCTCGGCGGTTTGCGCGCCGTGCTGCGCGTGCCGGTGTAGCCGATCGGATTTTCATGGTCCGGCGTTTGATCGAGCAGAGCGTCATCTGGTTCGCCGTCATGACGGCGTTGTTGTTCATTCCGGCGGGCACGCTCGCCTGGACCGCCGGTTGGGTCTATCTCGCGGAGCTGCTGGCCGAACGCATGTCGCCGCTGATCCAGCGCGAGCAGAAGACCTGGGACAAGGTGCTGATGACCGCGCTCATCGTCTTGTGGTGCGCCTGGTTCGTGGTGATGGGCCTCGACGCCGTGCGCTTCGGCTGGTCCCGGGTGCCGCTGTGGCTGCAGGTGCTGGGTGCGCTGGCGATCCTCACATCGATGCACATCATCTTCCTGACCGTGCAGGCCAACACCTTCGCCGCGCCGGTGGTGAAGATCCAGAAAGAGCGCGGCCACAGCGTGGTGAGCCACGGCCCCTACGCAATCGTGCGCCATCCGATGTACGCCGGCGCGCTGCTGCTGCTGCTGGTCGGAACCCCGCTGCTGCTCGGCTCATGGTGGGGCCTGGCCATCGCGCCCATCATCATCGCGCTGCTGGGCGCGCGGGCCGTGGGTGAAGAGCGCATGCTCAAGCACGAGCTGGAAGGCTATGGAGAATATGCGATGCGCGTACGCTATCGCTTCATTCCTATGATCTGGTAGGCGATCTGGTGAACGACGTGGACCCTTCGTGTCCCAGATGAACATCCGTTCATATTCAGCGAGTTCGCGGCTCGTCAGTTTGGACGTGTGTCAAAAGTAAATTTGAAAAAGCGGCCCCGTACGCGGAACAAAAGTGTGCGGCGGGCGTTCTCAGCGCAGGCCGTCCGGGCCGCGGCCTTTTTTCTGCCAACCTGGTTGCGAATCTCAGGTGAACAAGGGGTATCCGCATGGGGACAATGCCTTACAAGCCGGACTTTGACGACATTGCGGTTCGCTGTTCCGGCATGCTTGCCCCTTCGATCTATCAACGGATCTATGAGATTGCGCGCAGTTCACCGGGCGGCCTTTTAGCGGAGGTCGGGACGGCCAGGGGAGCGGCAACTGTTGCTCTTGCGCTGGGGCTGCGCGATTCCGGAAGACCGGGGCGCGTCATCAGCTTCGATAGAGGCCGGAGGCGCAGTGGCAAGGGAGATCCTCATCGGTATCTCGAGACGGTCAAGAAGAACCTGCGATATTTCGGCGTGGAAGACCTGGTGGACCTGGTTGTCGGAGAGGTCAGCGAGACCGTCCACAGAGTTCCTGAATCGGCGGC
>DASYRS010000560.1:0-7995 GCA_036004205.1 Dongiaceae bacterium | reverse complement strand
GCCGGTTGGATGAGGCCAAAGCGGCCTACGGCCAGGCGCTGGATCGGGATCGCGACGATGTCGAGGCGCATTACGGGCTGGCGCTGTCGCTGCAGGATCAAGGCAGTCTGGACGAGGCGCTGGACCACCTTGACCGTGTTGTCGCGCTCGCCGCAGACAGCCCCATCGGATGGAACACGCGCGGCGACGTGCGCGCGAGCCGGCGAGACTTCGAAACGGCGCTCGCCGATTTCCGGCGGACGACGGAACTCGCGCCGGACGCTTCTCTTGGGCCTCGGCGCCAGGGCGACATGCTGCGAGCGCTGGGCCGGTTGGATGAGGCCAAGGCGGCCTACGGCCAGGCGCTGGATCGGGATCGCGACGATGTCGAGGCGCATTACGGGCTGGCGCTGACACTGCAGGATCAAGGCAAGTTGGACGAGGCCCTCGGCCATATCGACCGCGTCATCGCTCTCGCCGCCGACAGCCCCGTCGGATGGGGCACGCGCGGCGACGTGCGCGCGAGCCGGGGAGACTTCGAGGCGGCGCTCGCCGATTTCCGGCGGACGACGGAACTCGCGCCGGACGCTTCTCTTGGGCCTCGGCGCCAGGGCGACATGCTGCGAGCGCTGGGCCGGTTGGATGAGGCCAAAGCGGCCTACGGCCAGGCGCTGGATCGGGATCGCGACGATGTCGAGGCAAATTTCGGGTTGGCGCTGACGCTGCAGGATCAAGGCAAGTTGGACGAGGCCCTCGGCCATATCGACCGCGTCATCGCTCTTGCCGCGGACAGCCCCGCCGGATGGGGCACGCGCGGCGATGTGCGCGCGACCCAGGGAGACTTCGAGGCGGCGCTCGCCGATTTCCGGCGGGCCACGGAGATCGCACCGGATGATCCCCTTGCCCATCGGCGACAAGGCGACATGTTGAAGGCGCTTGGACGGTTGGATGAGGCCAAGACGGCCTACGGTGAAGCACTGAAGCGAGCACCGGATGATGCCGAAGCCCACTATGGGCTGGCGCTGACGCTGCAAGAGCACGGCAATTTGGACGAAGCGCTCGGCCACTTCGACCGCGTCGTCGCTCTCGTCGCAGACAGCCCTGTCGGATGGAGCGCTCGCGGCGAGGCGCGCGCGGACCGAGAAGACTTCGCAGGAGCGCTCGATGATTTCCAGCGGGCGACGAAGATCGCTCCTGCCGATGCGCTTGCCCATCGACGACAGGGCGACATGTTGAAGGCGCTTGGGCGGCCGGACGAGGCTAAGGCGGCCTACGACCAGGCGCTGGAGCGGGACCCGGACGATGTCGAGGCGCACTATGGGCTGGCGCTGACATTGCGGGATCAGGGCAGTCTGGACGAGGCGCTCGGTCACCTCGACCGTGTTGTCGCGCTCGCCGCGGACAGCCCGGTCGCATGGAGCACCCGCAGCGACGTGCTCGTTTCGTTGTGTGCCTATGATCGCGCTATCGACGACATCAATCATGCGCTGAAATTGACTACAACTGACGTGGACTTGTGGATTCAGTTGGGGGACACGCACCGTCTGTGGGCGGATGACCTTCGCGCTCCGGAGCAGCGTGATGCGGCAGTTGTGGCCATCAAAGAAGCTCTGCGCCGTGAGCCGAGCAACGCCGTGGCTATCGCAATTAGCGGCGCGCTCAAGTCTTCAAGCGGACAAGTCGAGGAAGCGCTTCGAGACTTTGACACATCACTCAAACAGGATCCAAAGTACTCTTGGGCCATCAAAGAAAAAGGCAAGGTGCTGCTGCGCGCCGGAAGGCTTGACGACGCGCTCGGCGTGTTCGGCAAACTGCAGGAGGCATCGAACGAGAGTAAACTGGATGCCATCGCAGGAAGGGTGCTATGCCTGCGGGGTCTCGGTCGGTCGGCCGAAGCCGAACGGGAGCTGTCCGGTCTCGACAGCGGCTCCCATGATGACGCGAAGACATTTGTCACAATTGCGCGGGCGTTCGAGGACTACGAGGCGCACCAGGATGCCATCCGGATGTATCGCCGGGCCATCGCGCGTAGCCCCGCTTCCGCCGATGCGCATAATGGGATTGCCTGGTGCAGGGCGGACCACCTCGGAACAGAGCTCGAGGAAAGCACCGCGCATGCCATGCTTGCGGTCAATTTGAGCTCGGACAAAGCCGCAAAGGGCAACTGCTTCGACACGCTTGGCTGGGTCTGGTTCAAGCGCGGTGCACTCAGCAATGCTAAGCGCTTCCTGGACGAAGCAGTCAAATTGCGGGAACCCGACATGCTGGTCCGCGAACACCTGGCAATTGTCGTGAAGGCGACAACCGACCGCCCCGCCGCACGGACATAGTCATCCACACCAGTGCGGAGAGCCCAGGTTTCATCGTGCCCGCCATCGGCTGGCAGGCAATTTCATTGACCAAGCTATATTCATGGCATCGAAGCGGCCGTGCCCCTTACCGACGAGGCCCTGCCCGGGCGTTCGATGCCGCTGCCGACACCCTCGACCCACTGGGTCAACGGCAACGCCACCAAGCCGCCATTCCCGGCGGGCATGGAAACGGCGCTGTTCGGCCTCGGCTGCTTCTGGGGCGCGGAGCGCAAGTTCTGGCAGGTGCCGAGGGTCTATTCGACCGCGGTCGGCTATGCGGGCGGCCCGACGGCCCCGATGCATGCGCCAGCGCAACGATGTCGGCACCCAATACCGCTCGGGCATTTACGCCGCGTCGCCGGGGCGCAGAAGCGTGCGGCGCGGGCGTCGCGCGATGCCTATCAGGAAGAGCTGTACCCGGCCGGCCACGGGGGCCATCTCGACCGAGATCGTGGACGCCCCGCAATTCTATTACACCGAGGACTATCACCGGCAATATCTGGCAAAGAATCCAAATGATTACTGTGGACTCGGCGGGACCGGCATCAGGTGTCCGGTGGGGGTCGCTCCGGCGGCGTGATGGGCGTCACTGAACCGCGACCTTGGCTGGACAAGAGCTGGCCCCGGCGAGAACTTGCCTTACATGACATAGCGGCATGATATAAGCGGGC
This sequence comes from Dongiaceae bacterium, assembly GCA_036004205.1. Taxonomy (GTDB): domain Bacteria; phylum Pseudomonadota; class Alphaproteobacteria; order Dongiales; family Dongiaceae; genus Dongia_A. The sequence goes on along the minus strand of DASYRS010000560.1, from coordinate 4,994 downwards.
GGCGCCGCTGCGGGCGGCGCATTCATCCCGGGCTGAAGAGGATGGCGGTCGGCATGGCGACCGCGCTGTGCCGTGGCGGGAGGGGCATCATGATTGGTCGTACCCTGGGACGCAGGGGCCGGGTGTTCGCGATAGTGGGCGTCGCGCTCTGGCTGGCGTTATCGGGCGAGGCATTCGCATCGGCCCGGGTCGCGCTGGTGGTCGGCAACGGGAACTACACCCCGGAGATCGGCAAGCTCAAGAACCCGGCCGGCGACGCGCAATTGATGGCCGATACGCTGACGGGCCTCGGCTTCGAGGTCGCGTTGGTCACGGACGCCGACCAGAAAGCCCTGAAGCGCGCGATCCGCGAATTCGGCCAGAAGCTGCGCGAGACCGGGCCGGAAGGCATCGGCCTGTTCTATTATGCCGGCCACGGCGTGCAGGTGGATGGCGAGAATTTCCTGCTGCCGATCGGGGCCGAGATCCAGGCCGAAGGCGATGTCGAGCTCGAGGCCGTTTCCGCCAGCAGCATCCTCAGCCAGATGCAGTTCGCCGGCAATGCGGTGAACCTGGTGTTCCTGGACGCCTGCCGCAACAATCCGCTGACCCGCAGCTTCCGCTCCGGCACCCGGGGCCTGGCGCGCGTGGATGCGCCGCGCGGCAGCTTCGTCGGCTATTCGACCGCGCCGGGCGATGTGTCGGTCGATGGCGACAGCGACCACAGCCCCTATGCCCTGGCGCTGGTCGAAGAATTGAAGCAGCCCGGCATCTCGATCGAGGAAGCGCACCGCGCGGTGCGCGGCAAGGTGCTGGCCGCCACCAACCAGCGCCAGACGCCGTGGGATTCCTCGTCGCTGACCGGCCCCGTCATCTTGGCCGCCGCCAAGCCGACGGAGGAGCCGCAGGTCGCCGCGGTCACGCCGCCGCCGGCGCCGTTGGCCGCGGGCAGCCAGCAGGCCGAGCTGCTGTTCTGGGATTCGATCAAGAACAGCGACAATCCGGCGACCTTCGAAGCGTATCTCAAGCAGTTCCCCAATGGCGTGTTCGCCGGGCTGGCGCAGGCCAAGGTCGACGAGCTGAAGGCGAAATCGGCCGAGCCGACGGAGACGCAGAGCGCGGCGCGCCAGATCCAGCCGGCGCCCGAGCCCGCGCCGGAGGCGGCGACGCCGGCGATCGAGGAATTGTCGGGCGTCTACATCGCCGTGAAGTCGGCGAACGTCCGCCTGGCGCCGGCGACCGATGCCAAGGTGATTGCCAAATTGTCGGCCGACCAGGCGGTCGATGCGACCGGCCAGACGGCGGGCGGCGAATGGCTGCGCGTCGCGATCAAAGGCAAGACCGGCTTTGTCAGCGGCAAGCTGATGGCGGCATCCGACGCGGAGGAGGTGGCAGCCTGGAGCGCGCTGAAGGCCGCGCCCACCGAGGCCGCGGCGCAAGGCTTCATCGCAGACTATCCGAGCGGCTACTTCCGGCCCAAGGCCGAGGCGCTGCTCGCGAAATTGCAGACGAAGAAGACTGCGCCGGCCGCCACGACGACCGAAGCGGTTGCGCCTGCCGCTCAGCCTGCGCCCGCGGCAACGCAGCAACCCGCGCCAGCAGCAACGCAACAGGCGGCGGTCACGCCGGCGCCGGGCATCAGCATCATCCGCATCTCCGGCGAGCTGCGCGAGGACGTCGAGCGCTTCGTCGAGAATTCCCGCAAGTTCGCGGGCAAGCACCGGTTCCTGGCGGTCAACGTCGACGGGAGCAAGATCGGCATCGGCCAATGCGACAAGACCGGCTATTGGGACGGCTGCGGCGGCTACAACGACACCCGCCTCGGCGCCAAGAAGTCCGCCCTGTCGCAATGCGGCGGCGGCTGCCGCATCATCTACGAGGGCGTCGAGAAGGTCGGCACGTTCGAGATCGAGTGGTATTGACCGATCGCGCGCTTGAGTTTCCGGAACCGCTCGCGCAGGATCGCCGCTGACATCAGCCGCGGCGAGAGATCATGACGCTTCTCCAGGACAAGCAGGTGGCCACGACAGGTGGCGCGGTCTACGGCCTGCCCGCGCGCTGGTATTGGGAGCGTGAGATCTACCAGGCCGAGCGCCGGCAGATCTTCGCGCGCGAATGGCAATTGGTCGGCCCGGCGAGCGACCTTCCGAACCCCGGCAATTACGTGGCGGCGGAGGTTGCCGGCTACCGCTTTTTCGTGATCCGCGACCGCGACGGCACCTTGCGCGGGTTCCACAATGTCTGCCCGCATCGCGCCTCGCAGCTGCTCGACGATGGCGCGGGCCATTGCGACCTCTTGCGCTGCCGCTATCACGGCTGGGTGTTCGATACGGCGGGGAACCTGCGGCGCGCGCCGGATTTCGGCGAGGCGGAGTGGTTCGCCAAGGAGAATCACGGGCTGATGCCGATCCGCGTCGAGAGCTGGCGCGGACTCGTTTTCGTGAATTTCGATCGGAGCGCGCCGCCGCTCGCGGACGCGCTTGGCAGCCTGCCGGAGACGGTGAAGGACTATCCGATCGAGAGCTTCACCAAGGTGCGCGGGGCCGAGTTCGAGATGGCCTGCAACTGGAAGAACTACACCGACAATTTCGTCGAGGGCTACCACATCCCCGGCATCCATCCGAGCTTCCATGCCGTCATCGACTTCTCGAAATTCGAAACGACCCACGGCGATGCGCTGGTCATCATGACCGCGCCGCAGAAGAACGGCTCGATCTATGGCGGGATGTGGCTGTGGGGCTGGCCGAACTTCACCTTGTCGGTCTATCCGGGCGGCATGAACTGCTCGCGCATCGTGCCGATCGACGAGCGGCGCACGCGCATCATCTACAGCTTCTTTTTCCGCGACGTCAGCGACGCGGCGGCGGCGCAGAACGAACGCACGATCGAAACCAATTGCGACATCGTGCGCGAGGATTTCGGCATCTGCGAACGCTCGCAGGCCAACCTCGAAGCCGGCATCTTCCAGCATGGCCCCTTGAGCCCGAAGCACGAAATCGGCGTGCGCTATTTCCACGACCGGGTGCGGCAGGCGATGGGGCGGGCGGGGATCGCGGAAGGGGAGTGGATCACCACTCCGCTGTCACCCCGGCCTTGAGCCGGGGCCTATGCGCCGCGGCAGAGACGCTGGCGGATCGTATGGGTCCCGGGTCGCGCTGCGCTTGCCCGGGATGACAGACTAAGAAGAAACGGCGGCCCTTGCGGGGCCGCCGTTGGCGCTTGATCGAAGTGGTGAAGGCCTACGCTTCCATCCAGACGTCCTCGAAGAAGTAGTACTCGGTCGGATGCGGGTGGTAGCCCTTCAGGGTCTTGGCGAAGGGCTGGTAGCTGGCACGCCAGAGCGGCTGAACGATCGGGCCGTCTTCCTGCATAATCAGCTCGAGCTCCTTCACCACCTTCTTGCGTTCCTCGAGATCGACGATGCCTTCCGCCTTGGTCAGCAATGCGTCGAACTTCGGGTTGGCGTAGTCGCTCTCGTTCCATGGCACGCCGGTCCGGTAGGCGAGGCCGAGCACCATGATCGCGAGCGGGCGGTGGGTCCAGGTCGTGAAGCCGAACGGCACCTTGGTCCAGACGTCCCAATATTGCGCGCCGGGCATGACGTTGAGCTTCACCTTGATGCCCGCTTCGGCCCATTGCTCGACCATCGCCTGGCAGGCGCTGGGCTCCCAATCGGGGTCCTTCTTGCAATGCAGCTCGACCTCGATGCCGTCCGGATGGCCGGCATCGGCCAGCAGCTTCTTCGCCGCCGCGACGTCGCGCTTCATCACGGGCACTTCCGCATAGTCCGGGTGGACCGGGCAGCAATGGTGATGATCGCCGGGCGCGCCCAGATCGCGATAGGCGATCTTGAGGATGCTCGGGCTGTCGATCGCCAGCTTCATGGCCTTGCGGACCTTCGGATCCTTGAAGGGTTCTGCGCCGACCTTCATGCGGGCAACGCCGGTCTGCGCCGTCGTGATCGAGTGGATCTCGACGCCGGGGATCTTCTTGATGCTCTCGTAGATCTTGATGTCGGCGTCATAGAGGCCGTCGACCTGCTTGGAGGCGAGGGCCGCCAGCTTGGTCGCCGCATCGTCGCCGAGATCGACGAAGTGGATCTCGTCGAGATAGCCGCCTTCCTTCCAATAGGAGCCGCGGCGCTTCACCACCACCTTCTTGCCGACCTCGATCTCGGTCGGCTCATAGGCGCCCGACCCGATCGAGCCGAGGCCCCACTTGCCTTCGTCCTTCGGATGCAGGATCAGAGCGGGATAGTGGAACAGGTTCTCCGGGATCGCGAGCTGGGGATTCTGGCCATTGAGCTTGATGGTATGGTCGTCGACCTTCTCGATGGCGTTGGCGTCCCACAGCGCGGTGGTCATCTTCGCCGTGCCGTCCTCGTTCTTCTGGCCGGTGTCGACATCCTTGAGGATGAAGCCGGAGAACAGGCCGAGCACCGACGAGCCGACATTGGGATCGAGCCAGCGCGTGATGTTCCAGATGACATGGTCGGCGACCATGGCCTCGCCATTGGACCATTTGACGTCCTTGCGGAGATTCAAGGTCCAGGTCTTGAGGTCGTCGCTCGGCTTCCAGCTTTCCAGCAGGTACGGAACCGTCACGCCGTCCGGCTGGGTGCGGGTCAGGTAGTCGTTGCACTGCCGCACGATGTTCGAATCGTACACCCACGAGAAAGTGTGCGGATTGTCGAGTGCGGGAACCCGGATGCCGACGCGCAGGATGCCGCCCTTCTTGGGCGTGTCGGCGCGGGCCGCCTTGAACAGCGGCTCGCCCAGGATCTTGCCGGCAACGCCATAGGCGAGCGGGGCCGCCATGCCGAGCAGGGTCGCGGTGCGCAGGAACTCGCGCCGGTCGAGCGTGCGCTGCTCGAGCGCATCGACCAGACGCGGGATTGCTGGATGTTGGCGGTCCTTGCCGCCGGAACCGGAACGCATGTGCATACCCTCCCTATTGTGGTTGGTGGTTCGCCGAACTCGGCCGTCGGATGCCGTAAACGCGGGGTCCCTGTGGCG
>DASYRS010000559.1:0-6412 GCA_036004205.1 Dongiaceae bacterium | reverse complement strand
GCACGCTCTGCGGCGTCGCGATGGCGCTCAAGGAGCGCAACAAGAACGTCAAGATCGCCGTCGCCGACCCCGAAGGCGCCGCGATGTATTCCTACTTCACCACCGGGGAGCTGAAGTCCGAGGGCACCTCCATCACCGAAGGCATCGGTCAGGGCCGCATCACCAAGAACGTGGATGGCACGCCGGTCGATTTTGCCTATCGCATCCCCGACAGCGAAGCCCTGCCGATCGTGTTCGACCTGCTGAAGGACGAAGGCCTGTGCATGGGTGGCTCCACCGGCATCAACGTCGCCGGCGCGATCAGGTTGGCGAAGGACCTCGGCCCCGGCCACACCATCGTCACCATCCTCGCCGACTTCGGCACCCGCTATCAGAGCAAGCTGTTCAACCCGGAGTTCCTGCGATCGAAGGGGCTGCCGGCGCCTGATTGGCTGTAGCGCCTGCCTCGGCCAACAGCCAATCGCGGAAGCGCAACACAGCAGGCCGCGCTTCTCCGTCTTTCAAGAGCAGGAAGTGCTGGGCCGGACCCCGCAAGACGTGCGGGAACGGCTGGATGAGTTTTCCTTCATGCAGCTGCGCCGCGAACAGGATCGGCGACAACAGGGCGACGCCCGCCCCCTCCATTGCGGCAGCGGCGTCCAGCTCGTGGGTCGGATAGTCGTCGGCATAGAGCCGCAGCGCCGGCGGCGCGACCCCGGCCTCTGCGAACCAGCGCGGCCAATCGTCATAGGGCAGGAGCGGCAGCGAAGCCAGCTCCGCCGGCGAAGACAGGTGTTTCCCGGCCAGGAGCGCGGGGCTGAGCATGGGAGTCGCTTCGACTGCAAACAAGGTGGTCGCTTGGAATCCGCGCCACGCGCCAACCCCCGTGCGAACGGCGAGGTCGAAATCCTGGGGCGACCGCAGCTCCGCCGCGACGTCGAGTGCAATCGGGACCGCGTCCGGCAGCGCGTGATAGCGCGCCAGGCGGGGCGCTAGCCAGCGCATCCCGAAAGTCGGCACGCAGGTGACCCGTAGCGCGTGGTCCCTGCCCCGGAACGCTTCCACCGCCAGACGGATCTGTTCCAACGCCTCTCCGATGCGCCCGGCCAGCGCCGCGCCGGCCTCGGTCGCGGCGATCCGCGGCCCCGAGCGATGGAACAATTCCGCGCCGAGCTCCGCTTCCAGGTCACGGATGCGCAGGCTCACGGCGGTGGGCGTGACGCCGAGCTCGGCCGCTGCCCGCGTGAAGCTTCCGTGGCGCACGCAGGCCTCGACGAACCGCAGCGATTCAAGGGATGGCAATCGCTTAGACATGCTTCATGTTAAGCACAGCTTGAAATGATCAGGAAGATCGCTCGTTTTGCGCAGAGAGTCCGGGCGTGTCTATTGGGTGCGTTCCAACGTCCTGGAGTGCATCGTGAACACCTTGCAATCGCGGCCGCTATTCGAGCTTTCGATCGATCTCCATCCGATCCAGGAGATCGGCAGCACGCCGGCTGGCGAACGGCGGGTTATTCCCGTCGCGGGCGGGCAGTTCAACGGCGAACGGATAAATGGCACGATCATGCCCCATGCCGGCTCCGATCTGCTGCTCCTGCGCGCCGACGGCTCGTTCCAGCAGGATGTCCGCCTGACATTGCGCACCGACGACGGCGCACTGATCCTGATGACCTATCGTGGCGTGCGGCACGGTCCGCCCGAGGTAAGTCAGCGCATCGCGCGCGGCGAAGCGGTCGCGCCGTCCGACTATTACCTGCGGATCGCGCCCTTCTTCGAAACCGCCGCGCGGGACTATTCGTGGCTCAATACCTTACTGTCCATCGGCGTCGGCGAGCGTCAGCCGAACGGAGCAAGATATGAAGTCTACGAGATCCTCTGACGGTTACATCTTCGGCGCCGTCGCCGCGAAACTCGGCCGCTGCTGCATCGCGAGCCACCAGCGCGAGAGCAGCGGCAGCTTGGCCAGCGTGCGGGTGCCTTCGGGGAATTGCACGAAGTAACCGATGATCGGCGCGAGGAAGAGGTCGGAGAAGCTGGCGTTGCGGCCGACCAGGTATGGATCGGAGCCGAGCATCAGGTCCTGGATCGCGCCCAGCACCTGCTCGGCCGCCGGCACCGCGGCGGCGATCGCTGCCGTGTCCGGTCCCTTCGCCTTGTCGGCGAAGAAATAGCGCAGGACGATACCGTGCATGATCCGCGTGTAGCCGTATGCGTGGATCACTTCGACGATCTGCTGGTCGCGGGTGCGGCGGTGGATGTGCGGGTGCGCGAGGCGGCGGCCGGGGAACGCGTCGTCGATATAGTGCGCGATGGCGTTGGTCTCGTAGATCGCGAAGCCGTTATGCTCGAACGCCGGCACGCGCTCGAACGGCTGGCGCTGCGTCCAGTCCGGCCGGTGGTGCGCGCCGCCGATCATGTCGACCTCGACCAGGTCGTAGTCCACGCCCTTTTCCGCCAGCACCATGCGCATGGTGCGCGTATAGGTGCTGTAGGTCGGGCCATACAGAACCGGCTTACCCATCGCCCTCTCCCATTTCAGGCGCGCCAGCTAATCCCCGCAGTCCTTGACCGTCAAGGTGGGCCCCCGCATGATGGGAACGGACTGAGAATCTCCGGGAAATCACCGCGATGGAATTGCTGTTTCGCCAGGACGCCTACCTCAAAACCTGCGACGCCACCGTCTTGTCGGTCGACGAGAAGGGCATCCGCCTGGATCGCACCATCTTCTACCCCATGGGCGGCGGGCAGCCAGGGGATGTCGGGCGCCTCATTTTGCCGGATGGCGAGGTGATCGAGATCGTCGATGCCGTGAAGGGCGCCAGCCACGAGGACGTGGTTCATGTGCCGAAGCCCGGCTCGCCTACCGTCGCGCCCGGCACCAAGGTCCAGGCCGAGATCGACTGGGACCGCCGCCACCGGCTGATGCGCATGCACACCTGCCTGCACCTGCTCAGCGCCGTCATCAAGGGCGACGTGACCGGCGGGCAGGTGAGCGACGGCAAGGGGCGGCTCGATTTCAACCTGCCCGACCAGAGCCTGGACAAAGAGATGATCGCGCGCGAGATCAACCGCCTGATCGCCGAAGATCACCCGGTGACCCCGCGCTGGATCACCGATGCCGAGCTGGCGGCCCAACCGGAGCTGGTACGCACCATGTCGGTGAAGCCGCCGATGGGCACCGGCAAGGTGCGGCTGCTCAATATCGAGGGCGTCGACCTGCAGCCCTGCGGCGGCACGCATGTCGCGCGTACGGGAGAGATCGGCACGATCGAAGTCACCAAGATCGAGAACAAGGGCAAGATGAACCGCCGCGTCAACCTCGCTTTCGTGGGCGCCGCCGCGCAATGACGTACGCCAATCCGCAGAGCCTGGTCTCCACCGACCGGCTGGCCGCCAACCTGCACCAGCCGGACCTGCGCATCGTCGATGGCACCTATTACCTGCCCTCGCAGGGCAAGGATGCGCGCGCGGAGCATCTGGAGCGGCACATTCCGGGCGCGGTCTTCTTCGATCTGGACGACATCTCGGACACCAATTCATCGCTGCCGCACATGCTCCCCGCCCCGGAAAAGTTCGCCTCGCGCGTTCGCAAGCTCGGCATCGGCGACGGCAACCGCATCGTGGTCTATGACGCCAACAACATGAGCGCGGCGCGCATCTGGTGGATGTTCCGCATCTTCGGCGCGCGCGAGGTGGCGATCCTGGATGGCGGCCTTTCCAAATGGCTGGCGGAAGGGCGCCCGGTCGAGGATGGCGAGGTGAAGCTGCAGGAGCGCCACTTCACCGCGCGGCTCGACAACACGCAGGTCCGAGCCAAGGACCAGATGCTGCGCAACATCGAGAGCAAGCGCGAGCAGGCGCTGGATGCGCGCGCGGCCGGCCGCTTCCACGCGACCGAGCCGGAGCTGTGGCCCGGCCGCCGCGCCGGCCACATTCCGGGTGCCCGCAACCTGCCGTACAACCAGCTCTTCAACGCCGACGGCAGCTACAAGGACGCCGACGCGCTGCGCAAGCTCTATGAAGGCGCCGGCATCGACCTGAAAAAGCCGGTCGCGACCTCGTGCGGCTCCGGCATCACGGCCTGCGTGCTGGCCTTCGGGCTGCATCTGATCGGACACCGCGATGTCGCGGTCTATGACGGGTCGTGGGCGGAATGGGGCCTGCCGGGCGACACTCCGGTCGAGGCCTGATGCTCATCCGACCTTATCTGCCGAGTGATTTCACCGCGGTGACGGCGCTGTGGGATGCGACCGGGATTTCCATCCACTATAATGATCCGGCCAAGGACATTCCCCGCATGCTGGCGACGCACAATTGTCAGCTCTATGTCGGTACCGAGAGCGACCGCGTGATGGCCAGCATCATGGTCGGCCACGAGGGCCATCGCGGCTGGCTCTACAAGCTGGCGGTGATGCCGGAATTCCGGGGCAAAGGTTACGGCCGCGACCTGGTGCAACAGGCGGAGCGCTGGCTGGTGGCGCGCGGCGTGCCGAAGGTCAACCTGATGATCCGCGACACCAACATCAAGGTGCGCGAGTTCTACCAGCGCCTCGGCTACGACGTCGCCGCGCGCACCGTGATGGAGCGCTGGCTCAAGCCCGACGAGATCGACCTCGGCCCCGGCGAGCTCGACGTCGTCACCACCTATATGGAGATGACCGAGCGGCCGACGCGCCCGACCGTCCCCTGCCCGGCCGGGCAATACGCCGTGCTGCGGCTGGAGCGGCCCTCCGTTCCGTTCTACCGCTATCTCTACAACCTGGTCGGACAGGCCTGGATGTGGAGCGACCGCCGCAAGACGAGCGACGAGGCGCTGAATGCCGAGATCAATGCCGAGGGCATCGAGATCTACGTGCTCTATGCCGGGGGCGAGCCGGCGGGCTATGTCGAGCTCGACCGGCGCGCCAAGCCGGACATCCGCATCGCCTATTTCGGGCTTGCGCCGTTCTATATCGGCCGCGGCCTCGGGCGGTATCTGCTGAACTGGGCGGTCGATCTCGCCTGGTCCTACGGGCCGCAGCGGCTACTGGTCAGCACCTGGTCGTTCGATCATCCGCGCGCCTTCGCCAACTACCAGCGGGCCGGCTTCCGCCCCTACAAGCAGGCGCGCGGCAAGCTGCTCGATCCGCGCCTCGAAGGAACGATTCCCGCCGACGTGCAGCCGCGCCTGGCGCCACCCGCGGGCACGCCGTGAGCGAGCCGCGCCTGCAAAGGGTCAAGGACCAGGATCGCCGCCTGATCGAGATCAACGTCGACGGCTGGGCCATGAGCGCGATGGAGGGCGACACCATCCTGGTCGCGATCCTGACGCAGCGCGGGCATCTGCGGGATGCGCCGGGCGAAGCGATGAGCGCCGGCTTCTGCCTGATGGGGGCGTGCCAGGATTGCTGGGTCTGGCTCGAGGACGGGCGGCGCATCCGCGCCTGCACCACTTATGCCGAGCCCGGTATGCGCATCCGGACCACATGGCCAGACCGCCTGCTCGCATCCTGATCGTCGGCGCCGGCCCCGCCGGGCTGCGCGCCGCGGAGATGCTGGCCGAGGCCGGCTGCACGCCCATCCTGATCGACGAAGCGCCGCGCGTGGGCGGGCAGATCTACCGCCAGCCGCCGCGCGTTCCCGGTTTTATGCGTACCGCCGCCGAGCTGTACGGCGCCTCGGCCGACCGTGCGCGCGACCTCTACGTCGCGTTCGACCGCATCCGCAACCGCATCGACTATCGACCCGGCGCCCTGGTCTATGACCTGATCGACAATCGCGCCATCGTCGCTGCCGACGGCAAGAGCGAGGAGATCGCGTTCGACGCGCTGATCCTGGCGACCGGCGCGATGGATCGCATCATTCCCGCGCCCGGCTGGACCTTGCCCGGCGTCTACACTCTGGGCGCGGCGCAGATCGCGCTGAAGCATCAGGGCTGCGCCATCGGGAGCCGCGTCGCGTTCGTCGGGACCGGGCCGTTGCTGTTCCTCGCCGCCCATCAATATGCCAAGGCGGGCGTGACACCGGCCGCCATCGTGCTGCCGTCGCATTTCCGCTCGTTCGCCGCGGCCGGGTTGCGCCTGTTGGGCATGCCGCGCGATCTGTCGCTCGGCTTGTTCTGGCTGCTGGACCTGAAGCGGCGCGGCGTGCCCATCCTGTTCGGCCATCGCCTGGTGCAAGTGGCCGGCGATGAGAGCGTCAGCGGAATCTCGATCAGGCACCGTGGCCAGCAGCGCGAGATCGCCTGCGATGCGGTCGCCATCGGCTACGGCCTGCAATCGGAAACGCAATTGGCCGATCTCGCCGGCATCAAGTTCGCATACGATGGCGCGCGCCGCCAATGGCTGCCGGAAACCGACCCGCTGGGCCGCGCCAATGGCCGCAAGGATGTCTATCTGGCCGGCGATGGCGCCGGGATGCTGGGCGCCGACGCGGCCGAAGCGCGCGGCCGGCT
>DASYRS010000558.1:0-4072 GCA_036004205.1 Dongiaceae bacterium | reverse complement strand
CCATGGCTAAATGGGTCTTGCCGGTATTGGTGGGGCCGAGAACCGCGGTCAGCCGCGTTTCCGAGTCGCTCATGATGGATAGATTCTCGGGTCCCATCTGGGACAATTCAAGCCCACCGGAGACTAACGCCTTATGAATCGCAGAAAGACCGGTTGCCTCCCCTCGCGCAAGGCCTTGGATTCATAGCGGGTTCCGGGCCAGTCGGCCGGCCTTGCCCGCCAGTCCGCCGGCCCCTCGGCGGTCCAGGCAAAGGCGGGATGCCGCACCAGATGGGCGAGCGCCCAGCCGATATAGGTGGGATCGTCGCTGGCGGCCCGGAACTCGGCCCCCGGCTTCATCAGGCGCGCGAGGAGGTCGAGATTGGCGGGCTGGATGAACCGCCGCTCGGCATGGCGCCGCTTGGGCCAGGGGTCGGGGAACAGCAGGAACACCCGGTCGAGCGAAGCGTCCGGCAGCGCATCCAGCAGGTCGCGCGCGTCCTCCGGATAGACCCGCACATTCGAAAGGCCGCTCGCGGAAACCTGCGCCAGCAAGGTTGCGATGCCGTTCAGGAACACCTCGCAGCCGATCAGGCCGAAATCGGCATGCGCGCGCGCCTGCTCGGCCAAGTGCTCGCCGCCGCCGAAGCCGATCTCCAGCCAGACCTGCTCGGGCTTGTGCGGAAACAGTGCGCGCGGATCGAGCTTGCCCGATGCGGGCAACGCGATGGCCAGACGCGGCAGCAGCGCGTCGATCAGATGCTGCTGACCCTTGCGCAAGGGCCGGCCCTTGCGGCGGCCATAAAAGCGCCTGTCTTCCGGTATCGTTGCGCGATCCGGTCTCATCGGCCCGAAAAGGAAAACGCGGCTAGTTGAAGGCGCCCTGCAGCCCGGCGACCAGATCCAGCTTCTCCCACGAGAAACCGCCATCGGCTTCCGGCTCGCGGCCGAAATGGCCATAGGCCGCGGTGCGCGCATAGATCGGCCGGTTCAGCTTCAGGTGCTTGCGGATGCCGCGGGGGCTGAGGTCCATCAGGTCGGTGAGGGTCTTGATCAGCTTTTCCTCATCGACCTTCCCGGTGCCGTAGGTGTTCACATAGACCGACAGCGGCTTGCTGACGCCGATGGCGTAGGACAGCTGGATGGTGCATTTGTCGGCGAGCTTGGCGCCGACCACGTTCTTCGCCAGATAGCGCGCGGCGTAAGCCGCAGACCGGTCGACCTTGGTGGGGTCCTTGCCGGAGAAGGCGCCGCCGCCATGCGGGGCCGCGCCGCCGTAGGTGTCGACGATGATCTTGCGCCCGGTGAGGCCGGCATCGCCGTCCGGACCGCCGATCACGAACCGGCCGGTCGGGTTCACATAGAAATCCTGCTCCGGGCACATCCAGCCCTGCGGCAGAACCTGGAGCACATACGGCCGCACGATCTCGCGCACCGAATTCTGGTCGAGACCATCCGCATGCTGGGTGGAGACGACGACGGAGGTCGCCTTCACCGGCTTGCCGTTCTCATAGAGCAACGTCACTTGGCTCTTGGCATCAGGGCCGAGGCCCTTTTCCTTGCCCGAGCGGCGCGCTTCCGACAGCAGCTTCAGGATGCGGTGGGCGTAGTAGATCGGCGCCGGCATCAGATGCTCGGTCTCGTTCACCGCGTGGCCGAACATGATGCCCTGGTCGCCCGCGCCCTCGTCCTTATTGCCGGCGGCGTCGACGCCCTGGGCGATGTCTGCGGATTGCTGATGCACGTAGCAATCGATGTCGGCCGTCTTCCAGTGGAAGCCGTCCTGCTCGTAGCCGATGTCCTTGATCGCCTGGCGCGCGCTTTCCTTCATCACTTCGTGCGTCACGGTCTTGGGACCGCGCACTTCACCTGCCATGACGACGCGGTTGGTGGTGCAGAGCGTCTCCACCGCGACCCGCGATTCCGGGTCCGCCGCCAGGAACGCATCGACAATCGAATCGGAGATGCGGTCGCAGACCTTATCGGGGTGACCTTCGGAAACGCTCTCGCTGGTGAACAAATAAGATTTCTTGGACAAGGCTCGCCCCTTAGACGCTCGTGGGATGTCGTGAAAAAACAACGCGCCGAACTTGCCCGTATGGCGAGGCCGGCGCGTCGGGTCGCGGGATATTGGTGGAGCGGAACCGGACGGTCAAGCGCCGGCTGAACAAGAATAACTCGCTCGCGGTGTTAATTAATCCTCATCCGCCCGATACGACTTCGCGATCGACTTGGTGAGCTCGAAGATCCGCTTGCGGACCGCCGGATCGCCGATCTTGTAGTAGGCCCTGACCAGCTCCAGCGTCTCGCGCTTGGCCATCGGGTCGGGTTCGTAGTCGGGGGCGGGCGGATGTGCCAGGCCCATCAGCTTGGAGGGCGTCTTCTCCTGCACACCCGGCGCCATGTCCTCGAAGAAATAGGAGACGGTCACATCCAGTACGCGCGACAGATCGAACAACCGGCTGGAGCCGACTCGATTCGCGCCGCGCTCGTATTTCTGCACTTGCTGGAAGGTGAGGCCGATCGCCTCGGCCAGCCGCTCCTGGCTCATGCCCAGCAAGGTGCGGCGTAGCCGGATGCGGCTGCCAACGTGAACATCGATCGGATTGGGGAAGCCTTTGCTGGCCATGCGGCCGGACGATTTGCGTGGTCGCGCCATTTTCCTGGACTCTCTCGACTCATTTCTAAGGGATTGCATCATTTCTATATTCTCGCTTTTTCCAGACTAAACAACCCCAACACAAGTATAGGATGACGGTTCGATTGGATGGTCGCGCCCGGGTGGCGACGGAGCCACAGCCATATTGAACGGTCGAGCGGACTAATCCCGGCGCTGGGTTTTGCGCATGATCGATCCAACCCCAGCCGCCAGCGCCAAGAAGATCAGCACGCCCGGCAGCAACAAACCGGTGCGCGCGAACAAGGTCGGAGCAAGCGGTGCCGGGAGCAACACGTCAAGCGCCCCTTCTGTTCCCAAGGGAAGTGCTGCGATCACGCGGCCAAATGGATCGACCATCGCGGAAATGCCGGTGTTGGCCGCGCGGGCCAGCGGCAACCCTTCCTCCACCGCGCGGAAGCGCGCGCTCGCGAAATGCTGAAATGGTCCGGGCGATTGGCCGAACCATCCATCATTGGTCACGTTCAGCAGCCAGTCGGGCCGGTCCGCAGGGTCGATGACTGCGCCGGGAAAGATGACCTCGTAACAGATCAGTGGGCTGAAAGGCGGTAGGCTCGGCGCGTGTACGGTAACGGGCCCAGGCCCCGCCGAGAAATCGCCGGCGCCGGCGGTCAGCTTGCCGATGAACGGGCCGAGGATGTCGTGCAGCGGCACATATTCGCCGAGCGGGACCAAATGGAACTTGTCCGCCGTGGCGACGATCCGTGACGTGGGATCGATCACGGCCAGCGAATTCCAGTAATGCTCCGGCTCCCCCTGCGGCGGATCGCCGCGCAGGGTGCCGGTGATCAGCAGACCGCCCGGCGGCGCGGCCGCCGCGACATAGCTGCGCCAGTCGTCGCTGCGATCCAGGAAGACGGTTGCGGCGGTCTCGGGCCAGATGACCGCATTCACCTTGTCCAGCCCGGGCGTCATGGTGCTGAGCCGCAGATGCTGCGCGATGTCGCGGTCGCGATGCGCGCCGGTCAGCTTCTCCCATTGATCGATGTTGCCCTGGACCAGGCGGAGCGTGATGACCGGCCGGCTGACGGCCGCCAGATCGCCCTCGCCGGCCGAGAGCCGCCACGCGCCGAACCCGTAGAGCCCCACCAGCAGCAGCAGAAAGGCTGCACCGGCGCGCACATCGTTGCGGCGGTCGCCACGTCCCATGAGCGAGAGCAATCCGCAGAGCAGGATCGTGACGAAGCTCAGGCCCCAAGCGCCCCACAAGGCGGCCGATTGCATCATCGCCGGATCGAGGCTCCACACATAAGCGGCGAGATTCCACGGGAAGCCGGTGAACAGGTGCCCGCGCAGCCATTCCGCGATGATCCAGGTGGCGGCCAGCAGCAGCACGCGCGCCAGCGGCGAAGCTTTACGCTGTGACGCCGCCATCACCGCGAGTCCAAAAAACAGCGCCATGTAAGCGGCGAGGCC
>DASYRS010000557.1:0-8214 GCA_036004205.1 Dongiaceae bacterium | reverse complement strand
GTCAGCGACTGGCAGCCGGAGATCGGCCGGTCACCGACGCCGGAGCAGTTACGCGATATCTTCCAGAAGGAATTGTTGGATTTCGGCCCGGCCTTGGTCCTGGCGGACAAGACCGGGATCATCCGCTGGTGCAATTCCGGCTATCGCCGCGTCGCCGAAGTGCAGACCGAGGACGGGCGCATCGGCGACCTGCTGCCGCTGCGCCAGGTGGCGGAGGAGATCGAATACAGCCGCAACACGGTCTATCGCGAGGACCGCTACATCATCGGCCAGACCACGCAGATCCTGAAATCGCGCATGGTGCCGGTGTTCGACAATGACGGCACGCTGAGCGGCTTCGGCGGCATCCTGCAGATGTTCGCCGATCACGGCATCGGAGTCGAGGACATCGCCCTGATGCTCGACCGCTACATGGATTTCCTGCGCCTGACCGCCGACTGGGTGTGGGAGGCCGACGCCGCGCTCAACTTCACCATGGTCTCGCAGCGCATCTCCAACGCGCTCGACCGCCCGCCGCAGGAATATATCGGCAAGAACCTGCTCACCATGATGGTGACCGATACGCTGCGCCAGGCCGCCAAGCGCCGGTTCGAGCGCATGTCGCCGTTCCGCGACGTGCCGTTCGACGCGATCGACGGCGAAGGCAAGCGGCGCCTCTTCATGCTCTCCGCCGTTCCGGTGTTCGACCGCGCCAACGGCACGCTCAAGGGCTATCGCGGCGCCGCCACCGATATCACCGAATTGACCAAGCGCGAGGAAAGCCTGCGCATGGCCAAGGAGCAGGCCGACGTCGCCAGCCGCGCCAAGACCCATTTCCTCGCCAACATGAGCCACGAATTGCGCACGCCGCTCAACGCCATCATCGGCTTCGCCGACGTGATGCGCATGGAAATGATCGGCCCGGTCAGCAACCCGCAATACAAGTCCTACATCCGCGACATCCACGGCAGCGCGCTGCATCTGCTCGGCATCATCAACGACATCCTCGACGTCTCGCGCATCGAGGCGGGCAAAGTGACGCTGCACGAGAGCGTGGTCAGCCTGGACGAGGTGGTGGAATCGGTGGTGCGCCTGGTGAAGGAGCGCGTGACCGACAGCCAGCTCAGCCTCGATCTCGACGTCGCGCCCAAGCTGCCGCGCATCCATGCCGACAAGCAGAAGCTGAAGCAGATCCTGATCAACCTGATCGGCAACGCCATCAAGTTCACGCCCAAGCATGGCCGCATCACCGTCGGTGCGCGGCTGTCGCCGCATGGCGAGCTGGAGCTCAGCGTCGTCGATAACGGCATCGGCATCAGCCAGGACAATATCGAGCGCGTGCTGGAGCCGTTCGTGCAGGTGGATTCCGCCCTGCACCGCAAGTTCGACGGCGCGGGCCTTGGCCTGCCGCTGTCGCGCGGCCTCGCTCGACTGCACGGCGGCGAGCTGCGCCTCGAAAGCGCGCCGGGCAAGGGCACCAGGGCGATCGTCACGCTGCCGCCCTCGCGCCTGCTCGACGGCAAGCACCTGGCGGCGGTGCGCTAAAGGTATTTATCCAGCACGTCGATCGTGCTTTCCCAGCCGATGCGCTGGAAGTGGTCCTTGAGCCAGCGGTCGGCGGTGTCGTAGCCGAGCCGGTGCAGATGCTGGAGGAACGAGCGCTCGGTGTTCATCTTGCTGAGCGCGCCCATCTTGGCGAGCTCCGTCTCGGCGCTGATCTGGTGGAACCGCACCGCCGTATAGCGGTCGTCCTTCAGCTTTCCGCTTTCCACCAGGCTGGTGATGGTGGCGATGCCCGCCATCTCGCGCACCAGGCTGGCGTTGAACGTCATCTCGTTGATGCGGTTGAGTATGTCGCGCGAGGTCACCGGCACCTCGCCGCGCGCCAGCGGGTTGATCTGCACGATCACCACGTCGCTCGACGAGCATTCGTGGATCAGGGGATAGATCGCGGGGTTGCCGAGATAGCCGCCGTCCCAATAGAACTCGCCCTCGATCTCCACCGCCTCGAACAGGAAGGGCAGGCAGGCGGAGGCCATCAAGGTCTGCGCCGTCAGCTCGGGCGTGCGGAACAGCCGCGATTTGCAGGCGCGCACGTTGGAGGCGGTGACGAACAGCTTCACGTCCGGGCGCGCGCGCAGCCCTTCGAAATCCACCAGGTCCTCGAGCAGGTCGCGCAGCGGATTGACCTTCATCGGATTGAGCTGCGCCGGCGACCAGATGCGGGTCATGATGTCGAGCATCATGAAGGCGGGGTCGTTATCGACCGCCCAGCCATCGCTGATTCCGGGGATCCCCCGCATCACGCTGCGCGGCATGCCGGCGAGGTCGGCGACCCCGTTCCAGAACCGCTCCAGCGCGTCGATCGCGCCCTGCCGCCGGCCTTTGAGGAAACCGTCGGCGAACACCACGGCGTTCATCGCGCCGGCGCTGGTGCCGCTGATCCCGTCGATGTAGATCAGCGGCTCGCTCATCAGCCGGTGCATGACGCCCCAGGTGAAGGCACCATGCGACCCGCCGCCCTGCAGCGCCAGGCTGATGCGCTTCGCCCCCGGCTTCAGCCGGGGCGGCGCCGCGCTTGTGGGGCTGTCAGGTCGCGATGTATCCGGCACCAAGCCGTCTCCGCTTGCGACGCCCGTGCTCAAGGCGCCATCGTTGCGAATCCTAGAGCGGCACAGCTTTACGACCTGTGAAGGTCTTGGTTAGCGGAACGTTAACGCGCGCTTCTTACGCCGCCGCGGAGCGTTCGATCAGGCGGTCGGCGGGGAATGCGACCGTCACCTTGGTGCCGACGCACAGCTCGCTTTCGATCTCGAGGCGGCCGCCGTGCAGCTCCGCCAGCTTCTTGGTCAGCGGCAGGCCGAGGCCGGTGCCTTCGTATTTGCGGTTGAGGTCGCCGTCGAGCTGGCCGAAGCGCTCCAGGGCGCGCGGGATATCCTCCTTCGCCATGCCGATGCCGTTATCGGCCACCTGGACCACGAATTCCTTCTCGTCGGTGAAGGCGATGAGGCGCACCCGACCGCCGCGCGGCGTGAACTTGACGGCGTTCGAGAGCAGGTTGAGCACGATCTGCCGCACCCGCCTTTCATCCGCGCGCAGGATGGGCAGATCGTGGGCGATCTCCTGCTCGAGCGTGACGCCGATATTGGCGGCCTGGCCTTCGATCATGCGCAGCGACGTGGTCAGGGTCTCGCCGATGTCCATCTGATCCTCTTGCAGCGTCAGATGGCCGGCATCGATCTTGGAGAAATCCAGCACGTCGTTGACCAGGGCCAGCAAATGCTTGCCGCTACGGTGCACGTCGTTGATGTAGCCCTTGTAGCGCGCATCGCCCAAGGGGCCGAACAGCTCGCCCTTCAGCAGCTCGGAAAATCCGATGATGGCGTTGAGCGGTATGCGCAATTCGTGGCTCATGGTGGCGAGGAACTGCGATTTCGCCTGGCTCGCGGCGGCGGCGGCGTCGAGCGCCTTGGTCAGGTTCTCCGCCGTCGCCTGCAATTCGTGCTTGGTGGCTTCGAGCTCCACCACATGCGCGCGCAGGCGCTTGGCCTCCTCGATCGCGCGGCTCGCCAGCTTGTGGTCGATGATGGCCGCCACCAGTCCAAGGACGACGATCATCGCCATCACCGCCGCCACCGTGACCGCCAGCCAGTGCGGCGGCATGATGGTCGCCTCGCTGGCCGCGACCGTCGGATCGGGCGTCAGGGTGAGCGCCGACATGGCGGTGAAATGCAGGCCCGCGATCGCCACGCACATCAGGTTGGTCCCGTTGATCACCCCGCGCCAGCCGGACCAACGCGCGAACACGCTGAGCGCCGCAGCACCCATCCCGGCTCCGATGGTGAGCGAGGCCACCACATAGACGGGATCCCAGGCGAACGTGGCCGGCGCCGTCAGGGCCGCCATGCCGGTGAAATGCATCGACCCGACGGCGACACCGAACACCGCGCCGCCGAACACCGGCGACCGCAGGTATAGCACGATGGTGAAGCCGACCAGGGTCATGGCCATCGCAATGGCGATGGAGAGCGCCGTCAAGCCGATCTCATAACCGAGCTGCAGCGCAGACGGCTCATAGGCGAGCATGGCAACGAAATGCGTGCTCCACACCGCAGCGCCGGCGACCGCCGACGAGGCGAGCAGCCAGCGCCAATCGACCATGCCGATCCGCTCGTCCCGCGCCCGCGCCAGCAGGCTGAGGGCGGTGAAGGAACCGAAGGCACAGACCGCCGCCGCGAGCAGAACGAGCGGAATGCTGTGCTGCCCGGTGATGCAGCTGAGAACTTTTATCATGAAACGATTCAGCCGGAATCGAATGAAAGAAGCGTAAATGAAGCGATTTCATTCGAATATATCCGCGGGAATCGACATTCTCTTACACCCTATTGTATGGCCAATGCCCGGCGAATTGTCCGACAAGACGGTTTCGTATCGCAGCCGCCGCAAGGATGAATGGATTCACCGAATCCCTTGCATTTGACTCAAAATGTCGGCGGCCTCTATCGCCCGCGCTGCAATTCCTTCAATCCCGCCTCCAGCCCATCCAGCGTCAGGGGATACATGCGCCCCTCCATCATCTGGTGGAGCAGGCGCGCGGAGCTGGTGCCATCCCAGGCGCGGGGATCGCGCGGGTTGATCCAGATCGCGTTCCTGAAGCGCTTCAGCAGCCGCGCCATCCACACCGCGCCGGCCTCGGCGTTCCAATGCTCGACGCTGCCGCCGGGCTCGGTGATCTCGTAGGGGCTCATGGTGGCGTCGCCGACGAAGATCAGCTTCCAGTCGGGGCCGTAGGTGTTCATCATCTCCAGCGTCGGCGTCGTCTGGTCGTGGCGGCGGCGATTGTTGCGCCACAGGCTCTCATACGGGCAATTGTGGAAGTAGAAGGTCTCGAGATGCTTGAACTCCGCCCGCGCGGCGGAGAAAAGCTGAGCCGATTCCTCGATGTAATCGTCCATCGACCCGCCGATATCGAGCAACAGCAGCACCTTCACCTTGTTGTGGCGCTCGGGCCGCATCTGGAGATCGAGGCAGCCGCCATTGGCCGCCGTCGCATGGATGGTGCCGCCGAGATCCAGCTCGTTCGCCTCGCCCTCGCGCGCCCAGCGGCGCAAGCGACGCAGCGCGAGCTTCATCGTGCGGGTGCCCAGCTCCACCTCGCCATCGAGATCGCGGAACTCGCGCTTGTCCCACACCTTGACCGCGCTGCGCCGGCGCGAGCTCAGCTGCCCGATGCGCACGCCCTCCGGATTGTCGCCATAGACGCCGAAGGGCGAGGTGCCGGCCGTGCCGATCCATTTCGAGCCACCCTCGTGCCGGCCCTGCTGCTCCATCAGGCGTTGGCGCAGGATCTCCATGAGCTTTTCCAGCCCGCCCAGGCGCTCGATCGCCGCGCGCTCTTCCTCGGTCAGGAACCGCTCGGCGAGCTGCTTCAGCCATTCTTCCGGGACGTCGGCGAGGATCGCGCCGTGCACGCTTTGCAATCCACGAAAGTACAATGCAAAGACACGGTCGAACCGGTCGATCAGCCGCTCGTCCTTGACCAGGCTGGCGCGCGCCAGGAAATAGAAATCCTCGACGTCGAACAAAGCGACCTTTGCTTTGAGCCCGTTCAGCAGCGTCAGATATTCCAGCAGCGAAACCTTGACGCCTTCGTTGCGCAACGCATTGACGAAGCCGGCGAACATCGCGCTTGGCTCTATTGCCCGCGCCGCGCCAGAAAGGCGACGCGCTCGAACAAATGCACGTCCTGCTCGTTCTTGAGCAGCGCGCCGTGCAGCGGCGGGATCACCACCTTCGGGTCCTTGGCGCGCAGCACCTCGAGCGGGATATCCTCGATCATCAGCAGCTTCAGCCAGTCCAGCAGCTCCGAGGTCGCCGGCTTCTTCTTCAGGCCCGGCACCTCGCGCATGTCGTAGAACATGTGCAGCGCTTCGCGCACCAGCTCGTGCTTGATGTTCGGATGATGCGCCGCGACGATCTTCTCCATCGTCTCCTTGTCCGGGAAGCGGATGTAGTGGAAGAAGCAGCGGCGCAGGAAGGCGTCCGGCAATTCCTTCTCGTTGTTCGAGGTGATGACGACGATCGGCCGGCGCCTGGCAACGATGGTCTCCTTCGTCTCGTAGACGAAGAATTCCATGCGGTCGAGCTCCTGCAGCAGGTCGTTGGGAAACTCGATATCTGCCTTGTCGATCTCGTCGATCAGCAGCACCACCGGCGTATCGGCGGTGAAGGCGTCCCACAATTTGCCGCGCTTGATGTAGTTGGCGATGTCGTGGACCCTTTCGTCGCCGAGCTGCCCGTCGCGCAGGCGCGCTACCGCGTCATATTCGTAGAGGCCCTGGGCCGCCTTGGTGGTGGATTTGATGTGCCATTGGATCAGCGGCAGGCCGAGGGCCTGCGCCACCTCCTCCGCCAGCACGGTCTTGCCGGTCCCCGGCTCGCCCTTCACCAGCAGCGGCCGCTCCAGCGCGATCGCGGCATTGACCGCGACCTCCAGATCGCGGGTCGCGATATAGCGGTCGGTGGACGAAAAACGCAGGCGTTCTGTCATGCAGGTTCCCCAGGCGGTAGCCGGCGGCACCTTAGCAGCGCCCCCGGCTCGATCCAAACGGCCCCAGTTGATCAAACGCATCGGGCAGGGCCAAATAGCCTGATGTCCGAGTCGATTTCGGCCCGCATTGCGAAATTCAAGATCGGCGACGTGGTGCGCCACCGGGTCTATCCGTTCCGGGGCGTGGTCTATGACGTCGACCCGGTGTTCAACAACACCGAGGAATGGCTGACCTCCATCCCCGAGGAGATCCGGCCGCACAAGGACCAGCCCTTTTATCATCTGCTGGCCGAGAACGACCGCACCACCTATGTCGCCTATGTCTCGGAGCAGAACCTGCTGCCCGACGAGACCGGCAAGCCCTGCCGCCACCCGATGGTGCCGGAAATGTTCGAAGGCCCGGTCGCAGGCTCCTATCGCCTGAAATCGATCAAGCCGAACTGACCCCGAGCCAAGCCGCGGAAGGTCCGGCCAATCTCCTACGTTCCACTTGACTTTGCGTCTAAAACAGAACATAAAAAGAACAAATAGGGATCGAAACAGGAGATATGAGCCATGTCCGTTTACGTGACCCATGTGCTGGAAGGCGCGGCGTTCGCGGCCATCATGCTGCTGATCGCGATCTCCCCGGGCCTCCTGGCGGGCTGAGGGTTCCCCGATGTTCCTGATCGATCGCCCAGCGGGTTCGCCCGGCCTCCGGGCCGATCTCGCCCCCCGGCAGCTGTTCGGCGGCACCGGCGACCTGGTGCGGGCCGCCCTGATGGCACGCCCGCCGGCAGCCAAGCCCCCGGCGCGCCGGCCGGCCTCCCAGCTCGACCTTGCGCTGCCCGCGCCGGCCCGGCGACGGAAGGCGGGGTAGAGCGACTATCCTTCGCCGCTGCAAAACGCGGCCGCTCACCCCACTCGATCGGGTAAGGACGGCGTCTGCCGTCCTCCCGGTTTCATTTGAATCCCCGGCTCCTTGTCTCCATGTTCGAAGTCCGGAACAGGGGAGATGTGTGCGTGCCGCTCACCACGATCCGCGAATTTCTGCGTCATGAGGCGGCGGGCGGCATCGTGTTGCTGGCGGCGGCAGTGCTGGCGTTCATCCTCACCAATTCGCCCTTGGCCAGCGCCTATGAGCAGTTCTTCGAGCTGCATCTGACTCTGAAGCTGGGCGACCTCGGGCTCGACAAATCGCTCGGCCACTGGATCAACGACGGCCTGATGGCGATCTTCTTTTTCCTGGTGGGGCTGGAGCTCAAGCGCGAGCTGATCGAAGGCGAGTTATCGAGCCCGCGCCAGGCGGCCCTGCCCGCCATCGCGGCGATCGGCGGCATGGCGGCACCGGCGGCGGTCTATTTCCTGTTCAACGCGGGAACACCGCAGACGCTGGATGGCTGGGCGATCCCCGCCGCCACCGACATCGCCTTTGCGATGGGCGTGGTCAGCCTGCTCGGCACCCGCGTGCCGGAGAGCCTGAAGATCTTTCTGCTGGCCCTCGCCATCATCGACGATCTCGGCGCCATCATCATCATCGCGATCTTCTACACCGCCGATCTGTCGCTGCTGGCGCTCGGCCTCGCCGCCATCGGCATCGCGATCCTGGTCGTGATGAACCGCCTGAAGGTGCAGAGCCTCGCCGCCTACGTGCTGGTCGGGCTCTATGTCTGGGCCTGCGTGCTGGAATCGGGCGTGCATGCGAC